>NZ_KV800958.1:21141-41673 GCF_001810355.1 Neisseria sp. HMSC074B07
ACTGGTTTAAAGTTAATCCACTATAATCTTTAAATTTGTTCTATAGCAGTAAAAAAGGTCGTCTGAAAACCAAATTTGATTTTCAGACGACCTTATATTTCCAACGCATCAAACGGCTATTTGCCTGCTTTCAACGATTGCCACAGGCGGACGCTCAGGCGGCTTGCATCTGTTGATTTGGGCGATACGATGAAACTTTTATCCATCAATTCCTTGGTCGGGAAGATAGACGCATCGCCGGTATATTTCTCGTCCATCAACGCGCGTGCAGGGCGGCTGGCAGGGGCGTAGGTAACGAAATTGCCGTTTTGCGCCGCGACTTCGGGATCGAGCGTGTGGTTGATGTATTTGTGCGCATTGGCGGTGTTTTGGGCATCGCGCGGAATCATCAGGGAATCCACCCAGATGCCGACGCCGCTTTTGGGTGCTAACACTTCGATTTCGACGCCGTTCTTCGCTTCTTGCGCGCGTGTTTTGGCGATGTTCAAATCGCCGCCGTAACCGACTGAAACGCAAAGGTTGCCCGCCGCCATATCGTCAATATAGCCTGACGAAGTGAAGCGTTTGATGTCGGGACGCACTTTTTTCATCATGTTGACGGCGGCTTTGATGTCGTCAGGGTTTTCGGTATTCGGGTCTTTGCCTAGATAATGCAGCGCAAGCGGGATTTGTTCGATGGCGCTGTCAAAATAGCTGATGCCGCAGGATTTCAGCTTTTTGGTGTATTCGGGATTGAACACCAAATCCCATTCGTTTTCGGGCAGCTGCTCCGTCCCTAGGGCTTTTTGAACCAGTTTTTTATTGATGGCGAGCGTGTTGATGCCCCAGAAATAAGGGACTGCGTATTGGTTGCCTGGGTCGACTTTTGCCATCATGGCAAGCAGGTCGGCATCGATGTTGGCGTAGTTCGGGATTTGGCTTTTGTCGATTTTTTGATACGCGCCGGCTTTGATTTGGCGTCCGACGTTGGCAATGGACGGCGCAACGAGGTCGTAACCGGACTTGCCGGTCAAAAGCTTGGCTTCGAGGGCTTCGTTGCTGTCGTAGTAGTCGTAGCGGACGTTGATATGCGTATTTTTTTCGAACGCTTCAAGCGTGGCGGGATCGACGTAGTCCGACCAGTTGTAGATATTGAGTTTGTCGGACGAAGTATGCGAAGAGTGGGCGGAAGATTCTGCGGCGGTTTGTTGTCCGCCGCTACATGCAGTCAAGACGAGGCCGATGAGTGCCGCCGCCATTGAAATTTTTTTCATGGGTACAGTCCTTTTGTGGAAGGGGGAATTGTTGCAGCGGCGGCAGTCAGTCAAGCGCAGACTGTCCGCATACAAAAGGTTAACTGTGGGGGCGGCCGGCATATGCCTCGGGCCCTTGATTCAGCAGGTTCGCATTAAACGGCAAAATCCCTGTCGGCGCAATAGGTTAGACGGGAAAATTTCTTCGTTTTTTCATTGCTTTCCGCTATGGTTTTCTTCATAAACAAAAAAATATTCAGACGACCCGAAAAGGTCGTCTGAAAAAAGTTGCACTTGCCTTATTTTCAATCTTGAGGCAAGGGAAAAATAGGGATTGTGCCAACAAAATTGCAGAAAGGATGAATATTAAAGATTCCTACGATATCGTGTTGTTGAAATGCAAATTATATTTGAAATAAATAATAATTTTTCTCAAGATAAAAAGAGTTGTCTAATAATCCATAAATCATTATGATTGAGTTTGGTATTTTTACTCAATTTTAAAATTCGAGGAGGACTCATGAAGAAAATATTGATTACTTTAACCGCAGCAGCCCTACCTTTTGCAGCATCCGCCGAAGTTGTCCTGTACGGACAAGTCAAAAGCACCATCACCTCCGGACAGGTGAAAATCAAGGGTAGTGAAGGTACGGAAAAAAGCGCGACCGCAACCCGTATCAATGACAATACCTCGCGAATCGGCTTCAAAGGCAATGAAAAACTTTCAGACGACCTCAAAGCCATCTGGCAAATTGAACAGCGCACTTCCATTTTAGGCGAATCCAACAGCCAGCGTTTCGGCAACCGCGATTCCTTCATCGGCTTGGAAGGCAAGTTCGGTAAGGTACGCGTCGGCAATATGAACAATATGCTCAACGAGATGGATACCATCGACCCTTGGTTGTACAAAACCAACGCGATGGGTTTGGGCATCAACACCCGCACCGGTGTGCGCACCACATCCGTGCGCTACGACAGCCCTTCGTTCGGCGGGTTCAAGTTCAATGCGTCCTACGCGCCGCGCGACAACCGCAATCCGGATGACAAATATAAGCACGAACAACCCAGCAAAGAGCAATATACCGCCGGTTTGACTTATGAAAACAGCGGTTTCACCACCAATCTTGCCTATGGCCATTACAAAGGCGCATACACCGACAAGAACGGTAAAACCAAAGCCGCGCAAATCGCTAAAATCGAGAGTTACTACGACAAAAACAACCTGTTCGTCGGCGTAGGCGCGCAATATACCAAAGGCCATGAAAGCGCAAATAAATATCTGGGTTACTTTACCGATGATTTCAATACGTACAAAGGCACTGACATTACTGCCGATGCCGGTAAAAATGAAGCCGTCAAAGTCGCCGATGCAGCCGTTACCGTGGGTTATACCTTCGGCAACCTGACCCCACGCCTCACTTACGCCCACGGCTGGGCGGCAAAAGGTGTGAACAGTGGCGAGAAACTGGTCGATAAGTTCGACCAAGTTGTAGTTGGTACCTCCTACAAATTCAGCAAACGTACTTTGATGCTTGCTCATGCCGGCTATATGAAACTGGGCAGCAAAACCCGCCTGACGCCGACTCAAACAGGTTCTGTTGAACAAAAAGCCGTTTCTTTGGGCATGGTTCATAAGTTCTAATGAAGCGGTACGGATAGTCAGAAAATAGAAGAGGTCGTCTGAAAACCTTTATTTTGAGGTTTTCAGACGACCTTATTTATTTTGGTCTTGGTTTCCCTGCATTCCGTTTCCCGATAAAATACATGCTTTCGATTTTGACTCTATCTGCCATGCCGACCGACCTTCAAGCCATCAACCGCCTGCTGCCGCAAACTCAGTGCCGAGAATGCGGCTATCAAGGCTGCCTGCCTTATGCACAAGCTTTGCTGAATGAGGATGCGCCTGTTAATTTGTGCGCGCCTGGAGGAGAGGCGGTGATGGTGGATATTGCCGCCTTATTGGGTAAGCCGCGCGTTGCACCGGTCAAAACGCAGCCCAAAGCCGTCGCCTTGATAGACGAAGCCGCCTGTATCGGCTGTACCGCCTGCATCCGCGCTTGCCCTGTCGATGCGATTATGGGCGCAAGCAAGTTTATGCACACTGTAATCAGCGACGAATGCACAGGCTGCGGACTCTGCCTTCCGCCTTGTCCGGTGGACTGTATCGACATGATACCTTCCGAACAGGAATACCTCCCTGCCGCGCGCAGCCTGAGCCGCTCTTCCGAGGCGCGTTTCGCCGCTGCCGAACACGCGCAAAGCCGCTTTGATTGGCATACCGAACGCAAAGCGCGCGACGAGGCGGAACGCAAAGCCATGCTTGCCGAGCGCGAAGCCGCCGTTAAAGCCAAGCAGGCGCAAATTCAAGCCGAAACCCAAGCTGCCGCCAAACCTGCCTTCAATCCCATGGATTTGATTGCCAAAGCCATGGCGAAAGCCCAATCCCAACAAGACAAGCTGGTTGCATCCGACAACCGCGAAGCATTCAAAAACCGACAAATCGAAGAGGCCAAAGAGCGCGCCGAATTGCGCCGCGCCCAACGCGATGTCAAATATGGCAACGAAGAAGAAAAAGCCGCCGCGCTTGCCTATCTGCGCCGTTACAAAGCAGAGCAAGAGGCAGCCAAAGAAATACGGTGAGGCTGGTGGAGAGACTTTGAAGGTCGTCTGAAATGGGTTTTCAGACGACCTTTAAGCTAAATCAAGTATGGGATTGATGGGGCGTTGAGGAATAACAAGCAACACCTTTTCTGCGAATACCCCAGTTGCTTGAGATGCTTCTTAAACATGTTATTTCCCGTATACAAAATCCCATTTGCGCCAAAGTCAGGGGCTGTCCGGTATGAAAACAGGCTGCACAAAACTGTTTTGTATGGTAAAGTCTGCTTTTAATAACTCGGCGGTTTAAAGCCGTCATTCAGGGGCTGTTTGAATTTAAAATCAGATTTGTTGGAAACGCTGCATCGTTTGCGCGGCGTATTTCGAGAAGCGGGCTGTGTGTCCGTCTGGTTTTAAATTCAAGCAGCCCTTTGCGTTTACAAAAACAGATAGAAGGTAGATTCCCATGCAATCTTGGCAGCTTCCCGAACATGTTGCCGATGTGTTGCCGACCAACGCCCGACAGTTGGAAAGCGCGCGAGAGCAGTTGTTGACTTTGTTCCGAGTGAACGGTTACGAGCTGGTACAGCCTCCGCTGATGGAATACAGCCATTCCCTGCTGACGCACATTGACGCGGGTTTGTCTTTAAAAACCATTTTGGTGGTCGATCAGCTGAGCGGTCGGCAGTTGGGCATCCGCGCCGACATTACGCCGCAAGTGGCGCGTATCGATGCGCATCTTTTGTCCGCCAATCAAGGGATTAACCGATTGTGTTACGCAGGTCCTGTGTTGCACGCGCGGCCGGAAGGTTTGCTCAATATGCGCGAACCTTTGCAGGCGGGGGCGGAGATGTATGGTTTCGCCGACATACGGGCGGATATCGAACTGATTGACCTGATGCTCAAAAGCATGAAGATTGCCGATATGGGCGAGGTTTTGCTGTCGCTGGGCCATATCGGCGTATTCCGCGCTTTGTCCGATGCGGCGCATTTGGATGCGGAGCAGTCCTCAACGCTGCTTGCTTTGATGCAGGATAAAGATACCGAAGCGGTCGAGGCGCAGGTTAAGGCTTGGAAGTTGGACGGTATGTGGGCGAAAGCATTTTCGCTGCTGCCGCGTCTGTATGGTGGACGGGAAGTGTTGTCTGCGGCGCGCGAACGATTGCCGGATCTGTCGGCAGTCGGCAGCGCGTTGGACGAATTGCAGGCAGTGTGCGATGCCTTCCCGAATCAGAAAGTCCATATCGACTTATCCGAACTGCGCGTCGACAATTACCACACGGGCTTGCTGTATGCCGCATACGGTTCCAATTTCCATGACGCGGTCGCTCGGGGCGGGCGTTATGACGGGTTGGGCGAATATTTCGGCCGTGCGCGTCCGGCAACGGGATTCAGTTTCGACTTGCGCAGCTTTATCGGACGGTTGCCCGCCATTGAGCGGCAGCCCGTCGTGTTGGTTGATGCGGACGATGCCGAAGCGGCTCGCGAAGCAGTCGAAGCCTTGCGTGAACAAGGGCAGTGTGTCGTTGTCGACTACGGTATCGGACACAATGCTTCGGAAGAGGTGACAGGTCGTCTGAAAAAGGCGGACGGCGTTTGGCAGGTTGAGAAAATTTAAATACCCATTCATAGCGGATTAAAGGCAAATCAGGGCAGGGCGCAAAGCCGTCTTGGTTTGAAGTTGATTCACGATAATTTTTTAATATTAATAGGTTATATGGCTATGGCTAAAAATGTTGTAGTAATCGGCGCCCAGTGGGGCGATGAAGGCAAAGGTAAAATCGTCGACTGGCTGGCGGAAGAAACCAGCGGTGTCGTGCGTTTCCAAGGCGGCCACAATGCGGGTCATACTCTGGTCGTCGGCGGCAAGAAAACCATTTTGCGCCTAATTCCGAGCGGCATCCTGCATGAAAACTTGGATTGCTTCATCGGTTCAGGCGTTGTCGTATCCCCCGAAGCATTGTTGGGCGAAATCGACGAGTTGAACGCAGCAGGCGTGAAAAACGTTGAAGGTCGTCTGAAAATCGCGCCGACCTGTCCGCTGATCCTGCCTTACCACATCGCGCTTGACCAAGCCCGCGAAGCATCGCGCGGCAAAGGCAAAATCGGCACGACCGGTCGCGGCATCGGCCCAGCCTACGAAGACAAAGTGGCACGCCGCGCCATCCGCGTCGTCGATTTGCTGCATCCTGAAAAACTGCGTGAAAAACTGGATGCCGTCCTTGCCTATTACAATGTCCAACTGCAACATCTGCACAATGCCGAGCCGGTGAAAGCGGAAGACGTGATGGCGGTCATCGAAAAAGTTGCGCCGCGTATTACGCCTATGATTACCGATGTATCCCGTGTGTTGAACGAGAAAAACAAAAACGGCGAAAAACTGCTGTTTGAAGGCGCACAAGGTACGCTGTTGGACATCGATTACGGCACTTACCCCTTCGTTACCTCGTCCAACTGCTTGGCAGGAGCCGCTTCCGCAGGCGCGGGCGTAGGTCCGCAAATGCTGGATTATGTTTTAGGCATCGTCAAGGCCTATACCACGCGCGTCGGTTCAGGCCCGTTTCCGACTGAATTGTTCGACGAAGTAGGCGCAGGTTTGGCGGAACGCGGACACGAATTCGGCTCCGTAACCGGCCGCGCACGCCGTTGCGGTTGGTTTGATGCCGCTGCGTTGAAACGCTCCATCCAAGTCAACGGCATTTCCGGTATGTGTATCACCAAACTGGACGTGATGGACGGCATTGAAACCATCAATATCTGCGTTGGCTACGAATTGCCCGACGGCAGCAAAACCGACATCCTGCCTTGCGGTTCCGATGCGGTAGAAACCTGCAAGCCGATTTACGAAACCATGCCCGGCTGGAGCGAATCGACTGTCGGCGTGAAAAGCTACGACGCATTGCCTGCCAATGCCAAAGCATATTTGAAACGCATCGAAGAAGTCTGCGGTGCGCCGGTAGCCATCGTCTCTACCGGTCCTGACCGCGAAGAAACCATCGTTTTGCATCATCCGTTCGCATAATGGTTTGATTGTAAAAGGTCGTCTGAACACTTGGGTTTTCAGACGACCTTTTTGTATAGGCCTGACGTCAATCGGCAGTCATGAAATGTGGTTTTCTTTGCCGATTATTTTCCTATATTCATGATTTCCTTAGTAATAAGCAGTATTGTTGATTTCGTAACGTTGATGGATTTCAGCATCTGGCAATACAAATTTTTGTCCATCTTTTTGAAGATATGCTTCGGTCAATTCAAAGTGATCATCAAATTTCAATTTCAACGTGGCAAACTGATTTATTGAAGGTGTACTGATATTATGCGCTCGAGTCCTTCCGGGGAACGCCTGTTGAAATATCTTGTATAACCCGTTTAGTCGAGCATCATCGTATATGATTTTATAATCATTCTGCTCTTGTTCTTCAGTCTTAAATGGATGCAATCTGATGCCCCACCGATTACCCGTTTCTTTGTCTATTAACCATATCTTGATGTAAGTTGGCATCGCCTTCATTGCCTTCTTCTCTTCTTCTACCCTCTCCTTACCGATAGCCGTCCAGCGCTCCGTATTAGCGAATTCCATATAGTATTCGCCGTTCCATTCCCCTCCATCGACTTCAACTTCCAAATTCCATGGATATTTCGTTTGCATCTGTTTGTACCACTCCGCACTCACCTTTTTGGGTCCATCTATATAAGTGTGATAGAAATTGGGGTGTTCTTTACGGACGCTGTCTAAGTATTCTTTCCGTTCTTCAAGATTGTGAAAACGTGCGACTCTGTAATACCATATTTCATTGAAATGATGTTTGGCAGCCTCTTCCACAGAAGGCATGATTTCTTTTGCCTGCCAGGACATCAATTCCTTGCGAATAAATACATTGGTAAGGTTCAGCGTCACCCAGCCGTCAGGAGCAACAGCCAATTCAAAATCATTGGGAGATTCATATTGCGGAGTTTCTGTGTCCTCTACTGCATTATTGAATACCCTGTAACTTTTTGCCATCATAGGACGTATCTTGTCGGTTGGAAGGGCTTCATCCAACTGATAAAATTTATTTTCAAACTGAGAGGAATAGGTAAAAGTCAGCCTTTCGGGAAGTAAATCAAACTCTGCCGTTCTTCCCAAATACCCTCCTCTTCCCCATATAGAACCCGTACCAAAGAAATTTCGCAATACTGTTCCGTTCTGCAAATAAAAATCAGAACTGTACTTATTTGATACATCTATTGCTTCTGCATCCAATGTTAAATATGAAGAATTTTCTGGTGTGGCGTTAACCAATATTGCATCTGCCATCGTAATTCCCCAAACCATGCCTTCTCCCTGTTCGGGATTGCTGTTGCCTTCAATCATTCTGTTTAATCCTGTATTTGCCAATGCAATACTGAGATAGCCTGCTGCTACTATTCCTAAAAGGATATTTGTTTTCTTGTGTTTCATTCAGACGACCTGTTGACTAATCTATTGATTCCAATATAGATAAGAGTTAATGATTTCCATCCAATATCTGTAAATTACCCAGCCATTGAGCAAAATAAAAATAACTGCGCAATATTTCCAATGATGGTTTTGATACATTCTGATGATGCAGTAGGCATTGATAATTAGAAAAAACGCATATTTGCCAATTTCTTCCCAAAATACTTGAAGCGCTAACACCCAATATCCCATATCTCCGCCCGTTTAAATTTTTTCAAGGTTTTCATTATCAAATTTAAAAATTATCTCCATGCTGCTGTTAGCAGTGATTGAACACTATGAGTGAGGTTGTCTGAAAACGATATTTCAGTTTTTCAGACGACCTTTTTCCATCATTTAGACCTGATTGACAGCGTTTGTATGAAAAATAGATGCATTATACATTATTAAACGAAAGGCGATTTCGTTCATATCTATATAAATACTTCATCCAACCCTCTGAAAAACTTTTCAGACGACCTGTAAACCTATATGATTGCACGGCAAGACAAACAAAGGAGCAAACACAATGTCAACAAACGAATACACGCAAATCGGCTGGATAGGCTTGGGTCAAATGGGTAATCCGATGGTAACGCGGCTTTTGAGCTCCGGTATCGAAGTCGGTGTTTATAACCGTTCGCCCGATAAAACCGCCGACCTTGCCAATAAAGGCGCGAAAGTGTACGCAAGCACTATCGATCTTATCCGCGCTTATCCCGTTATTTTTCTGATGGTTTCCGACTTCGCGGCTGTGCGCAATATTTTGAGTGAAGAGGTTCGCAAGGAGCTTGCGGGCAAAATTATTGTCAATATGAGCACTATTGCTCCTTCTGAAAATCTTGCCATTAAAGAATTGGTCGAAGCTGCGGGCGGTCAGTTTGCAGAAGCGCCTGTTTCCGGTTCGGTCGGTCCTGCTACCAACGGTACGTTGCTGATTTTGTTTGGCGGAGAAGAAAGTGTTTTAACGCCTCTGCAAAAAGTGTTTTCCATTGTCGGTAAGCAAACTTTCCATTTCGGTGGGGTAGGGAAAGGTTCGGGCGCAAAACTCGTGCTGAACTCCCTGCTGGGTATTTTCGGCGAAGCATACAGCGAGGCTATGCTGATGGCCCAACAGTTTGGTGTCGATACGGATACCATTATCGAAGCCATCGGTAATTCCGCTATGGATTCGCCTATGTTCCAAACCAAAAAATCGCTGTGGGCAAACCGTGAATTCCCACCTGCCTTCGCACTCAAACACGCTTCCAAAGACCTTAATCTGGCGGTCAAAGAGCTGGAGCAAGCCGGTAAGCCGCTGCCTGCCGTCGAAACCGTTGCTGAAAATTACCGCCAAGCGGTAACGGCAGGTTACGGAGAGCAAGACGTTGCCGGCGTTTATTTGAAATTGGCAGAACGTTAGAAATAGCGTTGTCTCAGAATATGGGCTCAAGGTCGTCTGAAAACAGTATAGAAGTTTTCAGACGACCTTGTTATCGCAGGCAATCATCCCACACTGCTTTAATCAGTTTTCAACTTCACACTAGCTGCACCTCTAAAAAGGATATTTCCCATGACGCAAAATGAAAAACAACACACTAAACCACAAGGCGAGCTTTTGCTGCGCACCGTTGCCATGCCGCGCGACACTAATCCCAATCAAGATATTTTCGGCGGCTGGATTATGTCGCAAATGGATTTGGGTGGCGGTATTTTGGCGGCGGAAATCGCACAAGGCCGTATTGTCACCGTAGCTGTTCAGGAAATGAATTTCATCCGTCCTGTGAAAGTGGGGAATGTCGTCTGTTGCTACGGCCGCTGCGTGAGCGTGGGTAATACTTCGTTGCAACTGAAAATCGAGGTTTGGGTAAAAACATTGATGAACGATCATCTTACTGAGGATCGTCAACTCGTGACAGAGGCTGTCTTCACTTATGTCGCCATTGATAGTGAAGGTAACAAACGCCCGATTCCGAAAGAGGGTAACCCAAAACTGGAAGGTTTGATTTAAGCAAAAGGTCGTCTGAAAACGGATTTCAGACGACCTTTTTAATTTGACATTGAGATGAAACGTTATAGTGGATTAAATTTAAATCAGGACAAGGCGACGAAGCCGCACAGTACAGACAGTACAGAACCGATTCACTTTGGTGCTTCAGCACCTTAGAGGAATCGTTCTCTTTGAACTAAGGCGAGGTAACGCCGTCGGTTTAAAGTTAAGCCACTATATTATTCACTAAAAACTTTCTCTTTAAGGAGGCGTAGTGATGATGCGGGGAAAATTGAATTTTATGGCAAATAAAAAGTCGTCTGAAAATTTCAGACGACTTTTTCATGAAGAGTAATCTTAACTGCCGATTAATTTCAAACGTTGACCGGGTGTCACGCCATTGGTATTTCGATTCCAGCGGCGGATATCGTTTACATCTACGTTGAATCGGTTGGCGATGGTATTTAAAGTGTCGCCTCTGCGAACGGTATAAGAAACGTTTCGGATGCTGTTTCGAGTTTTGGCGGGCGCTGCGGTCACACGCAACAGCTGGCCTTTACGGATGTTATTGCCTTTGATGTTGTTGGCAATAATCAAGTCAGCAACGCTCAAATTGTAACGACGAGAGATATTAAACAGCGTATCGCCATCGGCTACACGGTGCATGCCCGCACCTGCGGTTTGAGATTGCTGCTGATTGCCCGCACGGGCCAAACGTGCCTCAGTGCGGCTTTGTTGTTTGGCGGTATTGGCGGCAATACGCTCGCTACGCGCTTTGACTGCGTCAGATGCGATATTGTGTTCGCTGGAGGCTTGCGCGACTGCTACATTTTCAGTTTGAGTACGAAGATTTGAATCTACCAACGCCATCAGTTCATCGGCTGTTTCAGCAGCTTGTGTCGGAGCAGCTTGAGCAGTAGTCAGCTCAGTAGTTGTATTTGCGACAGTTTGCTCGACAACGGCAGGCTTGCTTTCAGCTTGAGACAATTGGGCAAACACTTCAGGAATACGCTCTTCTTTGACATTTGCCGATGCCAAATCTGCTGAAGAGTTGGTTTGAACGGTGGTTGCAGGTGTGGTTGTGATGTCTGCTTTGGCAACGGTAGTAGGAGTTGCAGAGGCAATTTTGCTTTCTCCGCCAACAGGAGCTGATTGAGCGACAGCAGTTTCGGATACTGCTTTTTTGCCAAGGGCTACATAATCTGTTGGTACTGCTGCAACGGGTTTAATGTTGGCAAAATCCATTGTAGGAATATTTGCTTTTGCCGTTTTAATAGGTGCCATTTCCGGCATATTGGAACGGTAAGTATCCGGTCTGTTATCAACATCGATGAATGAGAGTGTATCAGGTGTCGCCGAATTCGCTGCTTTATTCTTGGCTACCAAAATACTGCGGTCGGAAGACAGGGAGTTATTTCCCAAGCCGTTCAGTCGTTTGATTTCGGCAACGCTCATGCCGGTTTCTGCTGCGATGGCGTTCAAGCTGGTATTGTTTCGAGATGTGTATACGTTCCAAGACAACAAAGTATCGGGATTTGCGTTTCGGTAGTTTTTCTCGAAAGAAGCCACAGAATCAACAGGCAGCAACAGGCGGCGATTGTTTTTCGGGATGAATACAGGTGCATTGAATCCCGGATTGAGTGTCAGCAATTCGCTTTCGCTGATGTTGGCGAAGCGGGCGATAGTGCTGTTGTCAATCGGCTTGTCGATGCTCAGGGATTTGAAATACGGCTGATTGTTGATTTCGGTAATATTCATGCCGAAAGTTTGCGGGTTGGCAACGATATTGCGTACGGCCAAGAGTTTGGGAACGTAATTCCGTGTTTCGTCAGGCATGCGCAGATTTTCGTAAATCGGCTCCAAACCTTGCGCGCGCGCCCGATTGACGGCACGGCCGACATTACCTTCGCCCCAGTTGTAGGCAGCCAGTGCAAGGGACCAGTCGCCGAATAATCCGTGCAGGTATTGCAGGTAATTCAATGCTGCGTCAGTTGCTGCGTAGACATCGTGACGGCCATCATACAAAGGGGTTTTTTCCAAGCCGTAGTGGCGACCCGTTGCAGGCATAAACTGCCACAGACCAGATGCGCCGACATGTGATTTTGCTTTGGTAACGAATGCGCTTTCGATAAACGGCAGCAATGCGATTTCGGCAGGCATATTGCGTTTTCTGACTTCGTTGGCAATATGGTACATATAGGGTTTGCTGCGGGTAATGGTGCGGTCGAAGTAGGCACTATTGGCAGCGAATTTGCTCTCATGGCGGCGAACAAGTTCGGAATTGACCTCGTTCATACGGAAATCCTTGCGCAACGATGCCCAAAGGCTGCCCGTTCCGAAAGTTTGCGCTTTGGCTTGATCCAAAAGAGAGGAATTGAGGCGCATCATTGCCATACCTACTTGATCTGGTGTGGCATTTTGAGCGTATGCTGCGCCGGAAGCTGCGGATAAACTTGAAATGGTAAGTGCGATGGTTTTAAGTTTTGCCATGATGAATCAATAATTATCAATGATATAAGGTTAAATTTAGTCTACCCGATGGTACTGTTTGAAGATGTAGCCGTCAAGGTAAAGGGGGTGAAATTTACATATGCTTGGGTCTTAATGTTAAAATCTGTGGCATAAATACGGCGATTGCATTGTATTTTTCTATCGGACAGTAGAAATGAACGCATGAAACAGTTAATAGGATAACGACTATGGATGTATGGTTTGAAGATACGGCTATGGGGCGTTATGTTGCTCAGAACGAGGCTGCTTTTTTTGAGCGGCATTTGCAATATTTTGACGGACAGACCGTTGTCCAACAAGGCGGTCAATGGTTAAGGTCGTCTGAAAACGTGGTTGCCGTACCCCGTGATGTATTGATGACGGCGGACGCTATGGCTTGGGAGAGTCATTCTATTGATGTGCTGCTGATGCCGCACAGTCATGAGACTGCCGCGCTGACGCAAGTGCTGCATGAAGCGTCCAGGGTGTTGAAACCTGAAGGGCGGTTGGTTTTGACGGGGTTTAATCCGAAATCTTTGTGGTTTTTCAGCAAGTGGTTTGATGGAGCGCGTTTGCCTAAAAAGGAGCATTGCCTGACTTTGCCGGCTTTGAAGCAGCGGTTGGGGGATTTGGATTTTGAGGTGGAATTCGGAAAGTTTATGGTGTACCTGCCTGCTGTGAATTCGCAAAAGGGGCTGCGGTTTTGGCGTTTTATGGAGAAGGCGGGGGACAGGTGGTGGCCGCAGTGCGCGGCGGTGTACGGTTTGGTTTTGGTCAAGCGTATGGCGGGGGTAACGCCGTTGCCGGAGTTTGAAAAAATATTGGGAACGCAGACGGTGGCTTTGGGCGCGGCGCGGATTTCGGATTGAGAAATTTGGTGTTGGGTAAAACCGGCATGACTGGTTTTCAGACGACCTTTTGAGGCTGAACATTTGAAAACGAGAGGTTTGACTCCATAAATATAGCCTCTTCTACATTTGTCATTCTGCCTTGAATTTGCTGCTTTCTGCCTGTAAAGCCGATTGGTTGCAAATTGTCAGGCTGTGTTGGCATCGGTAGAATCTTAGGTCGTCTGAAAAAGGCGATGTTGACTGTATTAGCTTGAGGATAAAGAAAAATGCCGGAATTGCCTGAGGTGGAAACGACGTTGCGCGGTATCAGCCCGCATATTCAAGGTAAAAAGGTGGTGGATGTCGTGTTGCGCCAAACCAAGCTGCGCTGGCAGGTCAATCTGCAGTTGGCGGAGCTTTTGGCGGGGCAGGAGGTGTTGAGCTGCCGTCGGCGGGCGAAATATTTGGTTATCGGTTTTGCAACGGGTATCTTGTTGATTCATTTAGGCATGTCGGGCAGTCTGAGGATTTTTACGGACGGCGATGCGCGGATTGACCATCCCGACAAACACGACCATGCGGACATTGTGTTTGCGGACGGAACGGTATTGCGCTATCACGACCCGCGTAAGTTCGGCGCGATTCTGTGGTATGAAGGCATTGCGGAGCATCATCCGCTCCTTGAGAAGCTGGGCCCCGAGCCACTTTCAGACGACTTCTCCTCCGATTATCTGTACCAAAAATTTAAAACACAAAAACGCGCGGTCAAGCTGGCTCTGATGGACAATGCCGTCGTGGTCGGCGTGGGCAATATTTATGCGAACGAAAGCCTGTTTAAATCGGGCATCTCGCCGCACCGCCCTGCGGAGAAGGTTAAGAAAAAAGAATGCGCTGTCTTGGTAGAAACGATTAAAGCGGTGTTACAGCGCGCGATTGAAACCGGCGGCAGTACGTTGCGCGACTTCGTCAACAGCGACGGCAAAAGCGGCTATTTCCAGCAGGAATATACGGTGTACGGCAGGCACAACGAACCCTGCGTCCGTTGCGGCGGTTTGGTGCAGAAAGAAGTTTTGGGGCAGCGCGGAACGTTTTATTGTCCGAACTGCCAAAAATAATGTATGAACCTGTTTTCAGACGACCTCTTTGTCATCTGGGTCGTCTGAAAACGTTATTGCTATGATTTGATACACATTTAATACGAAAAGAAAAACAGTTATGCACTCACAAAAAGCCCCGTTTTTTACCCGTTTGGGCAGATTGTTCCGCTTGGCAGGATGGCTGTTCCGAACCGGAAGGCATTTGCGCCGTATCGATGCCGGCAATCCTGCCGAACGCGATTATGCGGTCATTACTCTGGGCAAAGGCGCGCTGGAAGCCTTGGATGTCGAATTGGAAATCGGCACGCCGCCCGCGGATAATGTGAAGGGTGTTTTGGTGGCGGCAAACCATGTGTCTTGGCTGGATATTTTCGCCATGAGTGCGGTGTATCCGAGCAGCTTTATCGCCAAGCAGGAAATCAAAGACTGGCCGGTCTTGGGCAAAATGGGGCAAAACGCAGGCACGGTGTTTATCAACCGAAATTCCCGACGCGATGTCGAGCCGATTAACCAAGCCATTTGCGCCGCGTTGAAAGCCGGGCAGAATGTCAGCTTTTTCCCCGAAGCGCGGACTTCTTTGGGCTTGGATATTTTGCCGTTCAAAGCCGCGCTCTTCCAATCCGCCATCGATGCCGACGCGCCTGTTCAGGCAGTTACGCTGCGCTATTATGATGATGCCGGTAAAAGGACGACTGTGCCGTCTTATGCACAAGTCGATTTGGTGCGCTCACTTTGGCGCATCGTTTCCATGAAAAAGCTGCGTATCCGTATCGATTTTGCCGCCCCGATTCGCCCCGGCAAAGACGAAGACCGCTTTATGTTGAAAGACAAAGTAGAAAGCAGCATCCGCGAAGTCGTATTGTCCGACGCACACGATTCCGAAAAATAATTCCAGGCCAGGGGCTTGTTTTCTTTCAGACGACCTCTATTTAAATGGAACGTTCGCAGGTTGGGTTTCATAGCTTCAGGTAATTAATATTATTTGAACTATAAATTATACAAATCAAACTCCCTGCGCTAGAATGCACACATTCACTCGTATCATTCCCTAAACCTAAAATTTCAAGGAGATCCAAAATGGCTTTGCAAGATCGTACCGGTCAAAAAGTACCTTCCGTCGTATTCCGTACCCGCGTGGGCGACACTTGGAAAGATGTTTCCACTGATGACTTGTTCAAAGGTAAAAAAGTAGTCGTATTCTCTCTGCCCGGCGCATTTACTCCGACTTGTTCTTCTTCCCACCTGCCGCGGTACAACGAATTGTTCGGCGCGTTCAAAGAAAACGGTGTTGACGCAATTTACTGCGTATCTGTAAACGATACTTTCGTGATGAACGCTTGGGCTGCCGAAGAAGAAGCTGACAACATCTACATGATTCCTGATGGCAACGGCGAATTCACCGAAGGCATGGGCATGCTGGTCGGCAAAGAAGACTTGGGCTTCGGCAAACGCTCTTGGCGTTACTCTATGCTGGTTAACGACGGCGTGGTTGAAAAAATGTTCATCGAGCCTGAAGAGCCGGGTGATCCTTTCAAAGTGTCTGACGCTGACACTATGTTGAAATTCATCGCTCCTGACTGGAAAGCTCAAGAGTCTGTTGCCATCTTCACCAAACCCGGCTGCCAATTCTGCGCTAAAGCTAAAAAAGCTCTGCAAGACAAAGGTCTGTCTTACGAAGAAATCGTATTGGGCAAAGATGCAACTGTTACTTCCATTCGCGCCATTACCGGCAAGATGACTGCTCCTCAAGTCTTCATCGGCGGCAAATACATTGGCGGCAGCGAAGATTTGGAAGCTTACTTGGCTAAAAACTAATTGCCTGATGCTTAAGACGGTTTGAAAAAGCTGTCTGAACAGAAAAATAGAGTTATTCAGACGATACGCTACACGGTCGTTCTGAATAGCTCTATATTTACAAGTAGAATTTGAGATTATTGTTTTAAATCGAGATTTTAAAAATAGTTATCGATTTTTTATTTTTGATAGTTTATTAAATAGATCGTCTGAAAACCTGATACGCTTCACGCTGATACCGCTTCGGACGCTCAACAAAAAAGGACAAAGATTATGAAAAAAATTCAAGCAGATGTCGTCGTGATTGGCGGCGGTACTGCCGGCATGGGCGCGTTTCGCAATGCCCGTTTACATTCGGATAATGTTTACCTGATTGAAAACAACGTGTTCGGCACGACCTGCGCGCGCGTGGGCTGTATGCCTTCCAAACTCTTGATTGCCGCCGCAGAGGCGCGCCATCACGCATTGCATACCGACCCGTTCGGCGTGCATTTGGACAAAGACAGCATCGTCGTCAACGGCGAAGAAGTGATGCAGCGCGTCAAATCCGAGCGTGACCGTTTTGTCGGCTTTGTTGTTGCCGATGTGGAAGAATGGCCTGCCGACAAGCGCATTATGGGTTCGGCTAAATTTATCGACGAGAATACCGTCCAAATCGACGACCATACCCAAATCACGGCAAAAAGCTTTGTGATTGCTACTGGCTCTCGTCCCGTTATCCTACCGCAGTGGCAGTCTTTGGGCGACCGTTTGATTATCAACGACGACGTTTTTTCATGGGATACGCTGCCTAAGAGCGTTGCCGTGTTCGGACCGGGCGTTATCGGTTTGGAACTGGGTCAGGCATTGCACCGTTTGGGCGTGAAAGTCGAAATTTTCGGCTTGGGCGGCATCATCGGCGGCATTTCCGACCCTGTCGTTTCAGACGAAGCGAAAGCCGTGTTCGGCGAAGAATTGAAACTGCATCTGGATGCTAAAACCGAGGTCAAACTCGATACGGACGGCAATGTAGAGGTTCATTGGGAGCAGGACGGCGAAAAAGGCGTATTTGTTGCCGAATATATGCTGGCAGCCGTAGGCCGCCGTCCGAACGTTGACAATATCGGTTTGGAAAACATCAATATCGAAAAAGACGCGCGCGGCGTACCCGTTGCCGATCCGCTGACCATGCAGACCAGCATTCCGCATATCTTCATCGCGGGCGACGCGTCCAACCAACTGCCGTTGCTGCACGAAGCTGCCGACCAAGGCAAGATTGCCGGCGACAATGCAGGCCGCTACCCGAATATCGGCGGCGGTTTGCGCCGCAGTACCATCGGCGTGGTGTTCACCAATCCGCAAATCGGTTTTATCGGTTTGAAATACGCGCAGGTTGCCGCGCAATACCAACCCGACGAATTTGTCATCGGTGAAGTATCGTTCAAAAACCAAGGCCGCAGCCGCGTGATGTTGGTAAACAAAGGCCATATGCGCCTGTATGCCGAAAAAGCCACCGGCCGCTTCATCGGCGCGGAAATCTTAGGCCCGGCCGCCGAACATTTGGCGCACCTGTTGGCATGGGCGCATCAAATGAAGATGACCGTTCCGCAAATGCTGGATATGCCGTTCTACCATCCCGTTATCGAGGAAGGTCTGCGCACCGCGTTGCGCGATGCCGATGCGAAGTTGAAACAGGCTTGATGGGTTGACTTAATCAGTCTGCTAGAGTGAAAGGTCGTCTGAAAACCTGATTTAAGGTTTTCAGACGACCTTTTTGTCTTTGCGTTGCGAAATATAGTGGGTTAAAATAAAAATGAGACAAGACAGCGAGCCGCAAGGCGTACAGGTAGTACGTCAAGGCGAGCCAACGCCGTATCATTGTGATTTTAATCCACTATAAAATCAGTTGCGGCGTCATTGCTGTGTAATGTGTAGTTCGGATATTTGTATCCGACGAATATTTGATGTTTCTGTTTTCTTTACGTGTTATGGCAGAGGGAGATGTCAGATTCGAGAATCTGACCTACGGCTTGTATCCGACGAATATTTGATGTTTCTATTTTCTTTACGCGTTGTTGCAGATGGAGATGTCAGATTCAAGAATCTGACCTACGGCAGATTTGGTTGCCGAAACGGGAGGTCGTCTGAAAACTCGAATTTGAAGGTAAGAATCCTTTAAATCTTGAGTATTCATTAAAACCTGTTCAGATGGTTGCTATCAGCTGGGTTCTGTATGTTACAGGGCTTGGCTTTTTTCATTTCAAACGGCATTGTCCGCAGTAATCAGGAAAGATTAAAAGGAAAGGGGGGGTAATTTTAACCGGCTTTCTAAGCGTTTCTTAAAAATCCATTGCATTTTCGCTCAATCCATTAACATTTAACCTTGTTGGAAACGCAATTTGTTTGTTAGTATTAAGCCATTGCCGTTACGTCCGCATCACGGCGGCGACGGGCAACCTCCAAGACGGACAACCTCCAAATAGAAAGGACACATATCATGGCTAAATTATTGGTCGCTCCGGTATCCGCCGGTTTGGACGTGGCAGCAGCAAGCAAAGCCTTTGCCCAAGCTTTGGGCGCGCAAGTTTTCCAACCGCTCGACGCATCCGCCGAAACCCTGTTGGCGCAAGGCAAAAGCGACGACTGGTTTGACGCTGTGGTCGGCAAAGCCGTCGCACTCAATACCGACAAACTTGTTATCGAAGGCATTGCCCCCGATGCGGACAAACTCTTCCTCTCCGGCAAAAACGTCGAGCTGGCGCTGTCTTTGGATGCAGGCGTAGTCTTGGCATTGCAATCCGACAATGCCGACGCAGCCGAAGCGGCACACCGAATCAACCTTGCCAAACAGCTTTATACCAACGCACCGGGTCTTTTGGAAGGCTTCATTATTGAAGGCGCGGCAGCATCCGTAGGCGAAGAAGTCGCCCGCCTGACCGGACTGACGTTCTACGGCTCAAGCAGCGCGCTCAAAGACGTATCTGCGTTGGCAAAACGCGAAGCCTCCCGCCTTTCTCCCGCTCAATTCCGTTACAACCTGATTGATTTTGCCCGCAAAGCCGATATGCGCATCGTCCTGCCTGAAGGTGCAGAACCGCGTACCGTCGCCGCAGCCGCCATCTGCCACGAAAAAGGCATTGCCCGCTGCGTCTTGCTTGCCAAACGCGAAGAAGTTGAAGCCGTTGCCAAAGAACGCGGCATCAACCTGCCTGACTCTTTGGAAATCGTCGATCCCGCTACATTGATCGAACAATACGTCGAGCCGATGTGCGAATTGCGCAAATCCAAAGGTCTGACCCCTGAAGATGCCCGCAAACAACTGCAAGACACCGTCGTCCTCGGCACCATGATGATGGCGCAAAACGACGTGGACGGCTTGGTATCCGGCGCCGTTCATACTACCGCCAACACCATCCGCCCCGCTTTGCAACTGATTAAAACCGCACCGGGCGCCAGCCTCGTGTCCAGCGTATTCTTCATGCTGCTGCCCAACCAAGTCCTCGTCTTCGGCGACTGCGCGGTCAACCCGAATCCGACACCCGAACAGCTTGCCGATATCGCCATCCAATCCGCCGATACCGCCAAAGCCTTCGGTATTCCGCCAAAAGTTGCCATGATTTCTTACTCTACCATCAACTCAGGCAGCGGCCCTGATGTCGATGCCGTGATTGAAGCGACCAAACTGGCGAAAGAAAAACGCCCGGACTTGGAAATCGACGGCCCGCTGCAATACGATGCGGCTACCGTGCCTGAAATCGGCAAAACCAAAGCCCCTGAAAGCACCGTCGCCGGTCAGGCAACCGTCCTGATTTTCCCAAACCTCAACACCGGCAACTGCACCTACAAAGCCGTACAACGCAGCGCCAACGTCCTGAGCGTCGGCCCTCTGTTGCAAGGTTTGCGCAAACCGGTCAACGACCTCTCCCGCGGCGCATTGGTAGAAGACATCGTCTTCACCATCGCCCTGACAGCGGTTCAGGCAAAACAAATGGCTGGCTGATTACTTGAATTTTTAAAGTAAACACAGGTCGTCTGAAAACTTATCAATAAGGTTTCAGACGACCTTTTTATAGTGGATTAACTT
>NZ_KV800958.1:41773-54752 GCF_001810355.1 Neisseria sp. HMSC074B07
CCTTGTCCTGATTTAAAGTTAATCCACTATACATTTTGGCATAACCCAAACAGGTTAAACACAATTCCTTCGTCTGTCTCAATCTTCTTTTCAGCTTTCAAAACGCCGTCCCAAACTCCGTCCCCCGCTTTTCAGACGACCTCCTGCCCGCTATAATACGCTTGCAAATTATTTGCATTATCATTTAATTCAGGAGAAACGCATGAGCACCCGTACCGAACACGACACCATGGGCAATGTCGAAGTCCCGTCCGAAGCCTATTGGGGCGCGCAGACCCAGCGCAGCCGCAACAATTTCAAAATCGGCGGCGAAACCTTGCCGCAGCCGCTGATTTATGCTTTGGCGCTGGTGAAAAAAGCCGCAGCCGTCACCAATGTTTCCCTCGGCAGGATTAAGCCCGAACAGGCGGATTTGATTACGCAGGCGGCGGACGATGTGTTGAACGGCAAGCTCGACGGGCAGTTCCCCTTAGTGGTTTGGCAGACCGGCTCCGGCACGCAGTCCAATATGAACATGAACGAAGTGCTGGCGAACCGCGCCAACGAAATCGCCGGTACGGGTTTGGCGGCGTACCAGCCCGTCCATCCCAACGACCATGTGAACCACGCGCAATCGACCAACGACGCGTTCCCGACCGCCATCCACGTTGCCGCCGCGATTGAAATCAACCGCCACCTTATTCCGGCGGTAAAAGCCCTGCGCGACACG
Source organism: Neisseria sp. HMSC074B07 (assembly GCF_001810355.1). Taxonomy (NCBI): domain Bacteria; kingdom Pseudomonadati; phylum Pseudomonadota; class Betaproteobacteria; order Neisseriales; family Neisseriaceae; genus Neisseria; species Neisseria sp. HMSC074B07. Next base: position 42,483 of record NZ_KV800958.1, read on the forward strand.
TTGGACAAAAAAGCCAAAGAATTCGCCCCCATCGTCAAAATCGGCCGCACCCATTTGCAGGACGCGACGCCGCTGACTTTGGGACAAGAGTTTTCCGGCTACGTTTCCCAACTCGACCACGGCTTAGGCCGTCTGAACGACGCGCTCAAAGGTTTATACGAACTCGCTTTGGGCGGCACGGCGGTCGGCACGGGTTTGAACAGCCATCCCGAATACGCCGAAAAAGCCGCCGCCAAACTCGCCGAACTGTCCGGCCTGCCGTTTGTCAGCGCGCCGAACAAATTTGAAGCCTTGGGCGGACGCGATGCCGCCGTTGCCGCTTCGGGCGCATTGAAAACGCTGGCGGCAAGCCTGAACAAAATCGCCAACGACATCCGCTGGCTGGCAAGCGGCCCGCGCTGCGGTTTGGGCGAAATCAAAATCCCCGAAAACGAGCCGGGTTCGTCCATCATGCCGGGCAAAGTCAACCCGACCCAATGCGAAGCGATGACCATGGTGTGCTGCCAAGTGTTCGGCAACGACGTCACCATCGGCATGGCGGGCGCGTCGGGTAATTTCGAGCTGAACGTCTATATGCCCGTTATCGCCTACAACCTCTTGCAATCCATCCGCCTGTTGGGCGATGCGTGCAACAGCTTCAACGAAAACTGCGCCGCCGGCATCGAACCCGTACCGGAAAAAATCGACTATTTCCTGCACCATTCCCTGATGCTCGTTACCGCGCTGAACCGCAAAATCGGCTACGAAAACGCCGCTAAAGTCGCCAAAACCGCCTATAAAAACGACAAATCGCTGCGCGAAACCGCCGTTGAGTTGGGCTTGCTGACAGGCGAGGAGTTTGACGAACTGGTCGTCCCCGCCGATATGGTTCATCCGCGCTGATTAAGGGTTTGAAATACGGCAAAGGTCGTCTGAAAATATTTCAGACGACCTTTTTTGATGTTTGAAACCGTCAAACGGCTTTTATTTGTCGTGGCGCACCATTTTCGGCGCGTAGCGTCCGGCGCGTTCTTTGAGGCGTTTGACCAGACCTTCGGTGGTGTTCGGTACGCCGTCGGTACAGAAGGCTTGGTAGAGGACGGCACGCATCTCGTCGTTTTTGTTGAAGGTTGAGCCTATGGGTTTCCATTCGGCTTTGCGCGGCTCGATCCAGCGGCGGTTGACGGTGTCGCCGTAGCCGAACACTTTATAAGACGAGCGTTTGTCTTTGCCGTATGTGAAGGAAGAGCGGGCGCAGAAGAGGCCTTCGACGGTCAGGTTGTCATGGCCTTTGTCGGAACGGACGTTGAGGATGTAGCGGATGCTGCCGTCCGGAGAGGGCATGATTTGCAGGCTGCTGAGGAGGATTTTGGGCTGCTTGCCGTAGTCTTCGCTGACGTAAAGGTCGAACCAGTCGCCGGATTGGGTGTCGGGCAGGGGCGGGAGCGCGGTTTTTTGTTCGGCGAACTCGCGGGCAGCGGCTTCTTCGGGGCTTTCTTTGTAGCGTGTGTTGAAGGGGGTATCTTTTTCGCTGAATCCGGCGGCGTTGACTGCCGTGGCGGCGAGGCAGAGGGTCAGGAGGGCGAGACGGCGCATGGTGTGCTCCAAAGTGAAAAACGGCTTTATTTTATGGGTTCGGCGGGGTGGGGTGCAAGTAAGTACGGTATAATTCATGTTAATCCTGTTAACGGAACATCGGAAAATATGAACGCACACACCTTAGACTTGAAGGGGCTCAGATGCCCTTTGCCGATTTTAAAAACCAAAAAAGCGTTGGCGCAAATGGAGGCAGGCGAAGTCCTGACCGTGTTGGCGACCGACGGCGGCGCGCCCGGCGATTTTGAGGCGTTTTGCCGCCAGACCGGGCATGTCTTGCTCGAATCGCGCGAAGAAGACGGCGTGTTCACGCTGGTCGTGAAACACAAATAGAGGTCGTCTGAAAATGGCGAAACGTCCGATTTCAAGGCTTTTTAACGCCTTCTTGTGAAGCTTGTAGTTTGATTTTATTAAGTTTTACAAGTGAATCATTATTAGATAAAGGAAAATGATGAAAAAGCAACTTTTTCTACTCTTTTCGGTTTTGCTGGGATATTCCGAACTTTCTTTTGCATACGACCCAACCCGCGGAGCGTTGCAGAATGCGCCGGAATTGCGTATTTACGGCTATAACCAGCAAGATATTTATAATAAATATCACCCATCGGTGAATGTCGGTAATTCTTATAACAATAACGGCAATTCCTATAACAATACCAATCCGGTTATTGTCAATCTGCCATCAAAGTACGGAGCGATAGTGTTAAATAACAAAACCGGATATATTACAGATTCCGTAAATGAGGATTCATTGGAGCAAGCTAAGCGTGTTGCCATCCAGAGATGTGAAAAAAGGGGGGATGGTAAATTTTGTAAAGTTCATGATTGGATTAAGGACGGCTGTCATGCGCTTGCTACAGGCTGGGACAATGGTGTACTTCATATTTTGAAAGGGTATTCTAGTACGGAAGGAAATTCAGAAAGGTTGGCTTTAGAAAATTGTAGTTCTCATAAATACAAAAAGTGTGTAATTCTTGTCCCTGAACGTTGTTCCCTTCCAAATGAGTGATTACAAAATTTACTTTGAACGCTGTTCCCTGCCTACCCCGCTTTTTTAAATCTATATGAAAGGTCGTCTGAAAATGGCGAAACGTCCGATTTCAAGGCTTTTGACGCTTGCCGCTTTCTCCGTTTTATTGGCGGCGTGCGGCAGGGAAGAAGTGCCGCCCGAGCAGATGGCGGATCGTGCGAACGCGGCAGCGGAATTGTTCCGTCAAGGCTGCGTCGCTTTTGACGGGGCTGCCGATAAAGTGCGCTCTTTTGCCGATAATGAAAAGCTGACGGCTTTGAACGCGGAAGAAATCGGCAGGCTGCCCGCAGGTTTCATCGAGCCGGATGCGCTTGCCGTTTGGAAGAAAACGCAGGACGGCGCGGATTATTATTTGAGCCTGACCGGCGACAGTTGCAGCGTGAAAACGGCGCGGGCGGACGAAAACTTGATACGCAAGCAGTTTATGGTGTTGGTGGAAAACCCGCCGAAGGGCTTGAACAACGAATTGCGCACCGATCAAGCCTCCGAATCGCCGATAGCGATCCGTCAGCTTTCTTATGCGTGGCGAGCTTCGGGCAGCCCGGAAGAAACCCTGCTGACCGTCAAAACCACCCCGTCCGACCAGTTGCCCGTGCAGGCGGTGTTTTACCTGACGCATCAGTCCTACAACGGCAAGCCTGTCCTTGTGCAATAGTTTTTTCAGACGAGCTTTGGGGCTGTCGCCATTCAATAGTTTCCGTGTCTTTTTATCCTCAAAGCGGCATCTTCCACGTTGGAAATCCTCACAAGGTGTCCAACCTTGTTGCGGTTTCCGCCTTGAATCTTCCGCTTTGTGAACAAAAATCCACTGGGAAAATTAAATGTTGACAGCCCCTAGGAAACATCAAGGGGTCGTCTGAAACCCAAAAATCTAAAAAGGAACACTCATGCAAACCCTGACCATAACCCGCCCCGACGATATGCACCTGCACCTGCGCGACGGCGGCGCGCTCCAAGCCGTTGCCACCTATACCGCCCGCCAGATGGGGCGCGCCGTCATCATGCCCAACCTCAAGCCGCCCGTCGTCAGTGTTGCCGACGCGCTTGCCTACAAAGCGCGCATCATGGCGGCGTTGCCCGAAGGCAGCGCGTTTGAGCCGTTGATGACGCTTTACCTGACCGACCAAGCCACGCCCGAGCTGGTGCGCGAAGCCAAAGCCGCCGGCATCGTCGCCTTCAAACTCTACCCCGCCGGCGCAACGACCAATTCCGATTCCGGCGTAACCGACCTGTTCAAACTCATCCCCGTTTTGGAAGAAATGGCAAAACAGGGCATTTTGTTCCTCGTTCACGGCGAAGTAACCGATCCCGAAATCGATATTTTCGACCGCGAAGCCGCCTTTATCGAGCGCGTGATGAAACCCGTTTTGGCGCAAGTGCCGAATCTCAAAGTCGTGTTCGAACACATCACCACCGCCGAAGCCGCACGCCTGGTTTTGGAAGCAGGCGACAACGTTGCCGCCTCCGTTACCCCGCAACATCTCCTGCTCAACCGCAACGACCTCTTGGTCGGCGGCGTGCGCCCCCATCATTTTTGCCTGCCCGTACTCAAGCGCGAAACCCACCGTCAGGCATTGGTCGCCGCCGTTACCGGCGAGAAGGCGCACAAATTCTTCCTCGGCACCGACTCCGCGCCGCACGCCAAATCTGCCAAAGAAAACGCCTGCGGCTGCGCCGGCATGTTCAGCGCCATGACCGCCATCGAGCTTTACGCCGAAGTGTTTGAAAAAGCAGGAGCGTTGGACAAACTTGAAGCCTTCGCCTCGAAAAACGGCGCAAGGTTCTACGGCATTCCCGAAAACGCCGACACGATCACCCTCGTCAAACAAAGCCAAACCGTCCCCGCAAGCGTCCCTTACGGCGACGGCGAACTCGTCCCGATGCGTGCGGGCGGCGAGATAGGCTGGACAGTCAAATACTGAGCCGCACATCATGACCGCATGAAAATGCCTGCCCGAAAAGGGGCAGGCATTTTGGTTTGATAAGGGAGCGGATAAGGGCATCCTGAGGCTGTTTCTTAAACCACTTATGTTCTGCAAGAAGACAGCGGCTTGATTACGTTTGATATTGTCAAAAAGGTCGTCTGAAAACGGGTATGGCGGATTTTGCGCCAACCTGTTTTCAGACGACCTTTTTGTTTTTTTAAATTTTAAACATCAATCTTTCAACAAAGCCCCCGCCAGCCAAATATTGAACACTACGCCGACCGTGACCGTAATGCCGAAGGCGGCGACGGCGGGCGTGCCGCTTAGGGCGAGCAGGGCGAAGGAGATGGCGGTGGTAGCGGCGGCAAGCAGCATCCCGCCCAGCCGCGCGGGTGCGCTGTGTCGCGCGGTGAGGGCATAGACGGCGTAATCGACGCCGATGGCGGACACCAAAAGCAGGCCGAACATGGCGAACAGGCTGACTGGGATGCCTGCCAGACCGAGTACGGCGACGGTGCAGACGGCGGCGGCAAGCGGTACGGCAAGGATTTTGGTGCCGCGCTTCATGCCGAACATGCGCCATAAAACCAGCAATGCCAGCGCGTAGGATGCCAGTTTCAACCATGCCGCCTGATTGCGCGTGTGGTGGAAAAGGTCGTTCAGGTGGGCGCGTTTGTCCGCCCAATGTACGCCCGCTACGCTTTGCGCGGCGGAGCGGACGGCGGTGTCGTCGGTCATGCCGTTCAGGCGCACGATGGCGGCGAAACGGCCTTTTTCGACTTCACCCAAATACAGCGGCCGCCAGGCTTCCGCCAAATCAGTTTTCAGCGCGTCGGCAAGCGTCAGCGGCGGCGCATCGGCGGCTTGCAGCAGCGCGTTGCGTAGGGTTTTGTGCGGAATGCCGATATCGACAAGCGGTTGGCGGCTTTCGGGCAGCTTAGACAGCTCGCGCAGGCGGTTTTGCAGTTTTTTCTGTTCGGATACGGGCATCAGGAGCTGGTCGGGAGATTGGAAGCTGACGAGCTTGCCTTGCGCGACTAAAGGTTGCAGCGCGCGGCCGAGTTCGGCGGTTTTCATCAACAAAGCGTCTTCGCTCGGCGCTTCGGCAACCAAGTATTTGCCGCCGAAATCCGCGCCGCTCAACTGTCCGATGCGTTGCACTTCCGCCAGCATTTCAGACGGCATGTTGACCCACTGGCGGATGTCGTCGCGCCAGTCGCTGCGCCACAGCCCGACCGCCAGCAACACGCCGCCGACCATCAGCCAGCCGCGTTTGTGCAGACGGATTTTCAGACGACCCGACAGCGCGTAGAGCCGTTCGGTCAGCGCGGCAAACGGCACGGTTTTGGCGCGGTAACGCTGAAACAGCGGCGGCAGCCACAACACCGTCGCGCCAAACGCGCCAGCCAGCGCAAATCCTGAAAACACGGCGGTCTGCCGCAATACGGGCAGCGGCGTGAACCACAAGAGCGCGTAGCCCAATACCGTAATCAGCAGGCTGACGGTAAAGCTCGGCAAGACGTGTTTCATGGCGGGTTCGGCCTGCCAGACGGGGTCGTCTGAAAAAGCCGTTTTGCCGTTTTTCGCTCGTGTGCCGAATACCGAAGGCGCGAGCCAGTGCAGCGGGAAATCCACCAACATCCCGACCAGACTCGTGCCGATGACGATGGTCAGGATATGCACTTCGCCGAAGACCAGCAAAGCCGCCGCCAGACCGGTCAGCATACCCGCCGCCAAAGGCAGCGTCAGCCAGAACACGCGGACGCTGCGGAATACCCACAACAGCAGCGCGAACGTCAGCAACATCCCCACCGTACTCATCGTCCGGCTTTCCTGCTCCGCTTCGGTTTTAGACGCGGCGGCAAACAGCGCGCCGCCTGCTGTCAGCGTGTCCGCGCCTTTGACTTTTGCCAGTTTGCGGCTTTCCGCTATCAGCGGCAGAAGGGCGTTGTTGCCTGAAAAATTGTCGCCCGCCGCCAGTTTTCCGCGCAGCCAGACCCAAGTTTTCCCGTCATCGCCTTCGGTGAACAGCATGCCGTTGTCCATGTTCCACTGCAAACGGCTTTGCGGATTCGCCTTGCCGGCGACAAAACGCCCGAAGCCCAGCCAGTCTTGTTCCAAAGACAAAGGTGAGGGCGCGGCAAACGGGTTGACTGCCGCTTCCGCACGCGCCTGAAAGTAGGCTTGCGGATGCTCAAACAGCAGGCGCACCTGTTCGTTCGGCAGCAGGGCGAGTCCCAGCTTGCCGATGTCCTTGCGCACCTTGCCCAAGTCGGGCGTCACGCTGCTGTCCACTTGCTCGAACACGCCGCTTTTACGCCACAAAGCCGCAATCTCGGAGGTCGTCTGAAACGCCGTTTCCGCGTCTTTGCTGCCCGCCAGCAAAATCACCTGCGTGTTCAACTGTTCTTCGCCCGCCTTGTCCGCCGCCGTCAAAAGCGCGTCAGGCTGCTGTTCGCTCGGCAGCAGCGCGGTCAGGTCGGTTTGCAGCCAATTTTGCGTGGAGACGGTGTAGATGAGGAACAGGGTCAGCAGGGCGGTGAGGACGGTGTAGGCGCGGCGGTAGGTAGTCATCATTTTTCAAATGGGTTTGAAGTGTGTCTACGGCATTTTATGGGGAAGTCGGGTGCATTGACAATCCGAATGGATAATCGGCAGGGGAAAGAAACAGGTCGTCTGAAAATGTGTTTGAAACAGAAGACAGTTTCGGATTTTCAGACGACCTGTCGGCGCGGAGGCAGCGGCGTATTTCGGAACACGTTTCGCGTGTGCAAACTCACAGGATTTCTGCGCGCGCCATCATGATTGGGTTGGGTTTGCCGGATGATAAACCGTCGGCAAGGCACAATGTTTCTAAAAAATCGGCGATGTCCTGCCAATAATATCCTTGCGTTTCAGAGTGCGCAGCCTCTTGAAGGGACAGCCTTTCCGCTTCCTCGGCTTCCGTATTTAAGGTAACGGGAACGCCGTGTTCCGCGCCGTGTTCGAGCAAAATCCAAATGCTGCCTTCGCGCGTATCGGCGTGGGTGGCTTGGTGTTCGTATGCCCAGCCGACTGCGGCCTGTCCGCCGCTTTGCAAGGATTGTGCGGCGAGCAGCAGGGGATGGAAACGGGTTTCCAAATGGCGTTCGGTGGCAACCGCCAACGTCGCGCCGTGCGTGCCTAGGGTTTGTGCGGCATGAAAAACGGGTGCGTTGTGCAGGTTGGCGATGAAGTCGAAAGGCATTGCGGCATGGTGGTTGAGCACGTTGTCCGCCATTTTTTCAAACACGGAAGGGGAGGAAAACGGCGTGCCGAGGAAGACGGCGCAATCGGGGCGGATTTCGCCTTGTCCGCGCAGCAGGCCTGCGCCGAGTGCGGCAATCAGGCTCAGACGGCTGAGGCGGCGGGCGTCCGTGCCGCTTTGCTGCTGCAAGTTTTGTTTGAGGATTTTGTTGCCGACGGCGGCTTCGGTATCGAAACGCGCGGCGGCGGTGATGCGAATGTCGGGATTTATGATTGCCATTGCCATACCATAGCTGTGTTGCTGCCGCCGAAACCGAAATGGTTGGCGAGACAGAAAAGGTCTCCTGAAAAACGGATTTCGCGTCCTTGATAATCGGTGCTGCCGCCTTGTTTCAGGGCGGACAAGAGCAGCGCGGTTTCGAGGGCGGCGGTTGCGCCGAGGGTGTGGCCGATTTGCGCTTTGAACGCCATCAGCGGCGGCAGAGTGCCGAACACGTTTTCCAACGCAGCCAATTCGGCGGCGTCGCTGTCGGCGGTGCCGATGCCGTGGGTTTTGACGGCGGCGATGTTTTCGGGGGCAACGGCGGCGATGTTTAAGGCGCAGTTGATAACCTGTTCCAATGCCTTATTGTTGCTTTGAATCAGGTCGTTGCCGGTATTGGCGGCGTGGCCGACGAGTTTCAGACGACCTGCACAATCAGGCGGCGTGGTAGAGAGGGCGAGTGCGGCGACACCTTCGCCCAAAATCAGACCGTTGCCGCCGAAGGGCTGATAGCGTTCGGTAAACAAACCCAAGCTGTGAAAATGCAGCAGGGTCAGGCGGTTAAGGTTTTCGATACCGAGGACGAAGGCGCGACCCGCCCCACCGCGCAAACAATTGTCTGCCTGAATCAGCGCATGGGCGGACGAGGTGCAGGCGGTCGCCAAACTGAAAATCTGCCGGTTGCCGCTGCGTTTGCGCAAATCTTCGGCAAGATAGAGCAGGCCGTGTTCTCCAATGTCCGTATTGCCCGCGCGGCGGCGGTTTTCGTATTCGGCGATGGCGTAAGAACTCGAACCGATAAACACCGGAGCATCGTGCCAGCTTTCAGACGGCCATCCGGCATCTTCGGCGGCGCGGCGCAAATGTTGTTCGGCAATATCCGCAAAAGCGGCGCTTCCCAAGCTGTCGTCGGCAAAAGCGCGGAAATAAGCGGCCTGCTGCGGCCGGTTTAAAAACGTATAAGACACCGCATCGGGTCGTCTGAAATCCGCCTGCGGATTCAGCGCGGAGGTGGCCGCCGTACCGCAAACCCAGCTCACGCCCCATGCTCCGCGCGGACGAACGCCGCCAAATCGCGCACGCACATCATATGCTTGCGCACCATACGGTCGCCTTGCAGCCGCACTTGGAAATACTGTTGCAGCGCGACGCAGATTTGCAGCGCGTCGAGCGAATCCAAATCGACAGGGCTGCCGTCGCCGAACAACGGCGCATCGTCGGTAAAGTCTTCGGCGGCAACATCATCGGTCTTGTCGGCTTCTTGCAGAATCAGCTTTTTCAATTCCGCTTCCAGCGCATGTTCTGCCAAGGTAAAGGTGTAGGACATTTTTTGCTTTCGTGTTTGGGGTGGGGATGGATGTCGGCTTGTGTTTTAGTGTAACCCGCCACACTCGTTTTTCAGACGACCTAAAACCGCACCTGCGTCTGCAACTGCCTGCGGTAAACCAGCACGGCGGCGGTCAGGGTGGCGGCGGAGAAGGCGGACAGCAGAATGAGGTAGCGGCCGATTCCGTCCAGTCCGCTGCGGTTGAGCAGCAGTTCTTGAAAAGCTTTCAAGCCCCATGCCATCGGGGAAATCCAAGTGAGTTGCTGCATGGTTTCGGGCATGACGTGGGCGGGGACCATAATGCCGCCGATTGCCGCCATCAGGATGATGCCGCCGCCGCCGAGGACGACGGCGTGTTCGGTGGATTTGGCGCAGACGCTGATTAGAAGCGCGTAGCCGAGTGCGGCGGCGCTGACGGCGGCGGACAGCAGTGCGTAGGGAACAAGGCTGCCGTTGAGTATGAGGGCGGGCACGCCGATTTCGGGCAACAGGTAGCGGCCGAGCAACAGCATTCCGGCAAACTGAAGCTGGTTAATCAGGAAATAGGGGATGAGTTTGGCGGCAATCAGGCCGGACGCGGAGGCGCGGGCGAGGCGCAGGCGGGTGATGGTGTTGGTCTGGCGTTCCAGCGCCATGACGTTCGACAGCGGTATCATGATGAAAAACATACCGAAAATCAGCCATGCGGGTACGCTGTGCTGTACGGCGTTGGGTTTTTCAACCTTGCCGCTGCCTGCGCTCAGATAGTGTTCTTCCAGCATTTTTTTATCTAAAAAGGTTTGCACGGCGGCGAATTGCTCGTCGTTTTTTTCATCGATTTTTTTCTGGATGTCTTTTCGGATAGAGCGGGGCAGTTTTTTATTGTTGATTTTGATGCCGTCGTTGTTGTCGAAATAAGCGTCCAGCCGCGTTTGGGTGTAGTGCTGCTGCAAAACGCCTTTGACCGCCGCCAGCCACGAAGGCTCGGTATCGGGCGGTACATAGATTTGCAAGGCTTTGTTGTCGGCGATTTTGCCGGAAGCGGCGTTCGGGTTGTGCAGCACCAGTTGGAAACGCTTGTCGTGCAAGCCGTTTTGCGCGTCGGTCAGTTTTTCAGACGACATCAGCGTGACATGAATCTGCTCTTTTTCCAGCGCGGCTGCCAGCGCGGTATTGACGCTGTCGTCTGCCGCACCGACCAGCGCGATGCGGCTGTCGGTGTGCGGGTCTTGGTCGCGGCTCAGCGCCAACGACATAATCAGCATGAAGGCGATGGGCATCACAAATAACACCGCCAAACCGTGCAGGTCGCGGCAGAGCAATTTGAGTTCTTTGAGGAGGGAGGAGGTCGTCATTGTAGATTTTGCTTATCTGTTGCCGGTTCGTCTTTGCGCAGGAAATCAAGGTAAAACGTTTCCAGCGAACCGTGTCCCTGCTGGAAGTAGCGGATTTGCGCGCCGCTTTGTTGCAGGACGGCGTAAACGGCGGCGGCATCGTGTGTCGTTTCCATCATGCCGCGGCTGTCCACTTGCTTGGCACCCAAAGCAGCCAGCGTTTGAGGCGGCAGCGGCGGTTCGACGGTAAAACGCACGACACCGGTTTGCGTGCTTAAAAGCTCGTCCAAACCGCCGTGATACACCAGCTTGCCGTGTTGCAGCAGCGCGATTTTGCCGCAAAGCTGCTCGATTTCCGACAGATAGTGCGAGGTGTAAACCACCGTTACCCCCTGCCGTGTCAAATCCGCCACGCTGTCGAGGATAAAGCGGCGCGACTGCGGGTCGATGCCGACCGTGATTTCGTCAAGGAACACCAGTTGCGGCGTGTTAATCAGGCCGATGGCAAAATTCAGACGACGTTTAAGCCCGCCCGAAAGATGCTTTGCCGCCTTGTTTTTGTGGGCGGTCAAGTCGGTCTGTTCCAACAGCGCGTTCAGACGGCCTTTGTCGCGCACTTTGTAAAGCGAGGCGAAAAACAGCAGGTTGTCCCACACAGAAAGCTGCGGATAAAACGCGAAATCCTGCGGCACCAAACCGATTTTCTGCCGCTCGCTGCGGCTTAACAGGCGCAACGGCTTGCCGTCAAACAAAATTTCGCCCTGCCGTACTTCCTGCAAGCCTGCCAAAAGCGACATCAGCGTCGTTTTCCCCGCACCGTTGTGACCGAGCAGCCCCAAACATTCGCCGTCGGCAATGTCGAACGACACATTGTCCAGCGCGGCGGTTTCGGCTTTGGGATAACGGTGGGAGAGGGATTGGATTTGAATCATGGTTTCAGACGACCTTTTTGAGCGATATTTATAGCGCAGCATCCCACAAATAACGGCGCTGTAATTTACCGTCCTTAAATACGAAACACATACCGAAAGAACCGGCATCATTATTCACCGAATTAAACAGATAAAGCGTCTTGTCGGTACGGCGGTAATAGGCTTCCCAGCCATCATACGCATTGCTGCCGCGTGCAGTGGCGGCAAAATCGGGCAAGAACAGCCCTTGCAGTTCGGCAGCGGGAACTGCTTGACCGTTTAGCGTGATCTGTTCTATGGCAAAGACGCTTTTTGGAATGGAGCCATCTGTGCCATAAAATGGTTTGCCCCGATAGAGAGGAGCGTTGTCACTATTTGAGGCTGTACCTGAAAAGTCGCTGCGTTTGGGGTGGATGCGGCGGGCGGCGATGTATACCGTTTGACCGTTGCCGGACAAAGTCAACGTATCGTCGCGACCGAAGTGTTCGTGTAGGGTAACGAAGTTTTTGTTGGAGGCGGGAAATATCAGACGGCTGCGGTGGATAAAGCCGTAACCGCCGGTGGCTGTCTGTTGCAACAGCGCGGTACAGAAATTCGGATTGTCTTTGCTGGCTTCGCCTACACATTCCAACGGCGTGCCGTTGGGAATTTTTGCCAAAACTTTGGCGTTCAAATCGGGGCTTTCGCGTAAGTTGGTGTGTC
>NZ_KV800958.1:54852-55139 GCF_001810355.1 Neisseria sp. HMSC074B07
GGCGCGGCATGGGTTAAGGCGGAACACAATAATAAGAGGGAAGCTAAGTAACGCATTTTTATCATTTCTTTGAGTTTTCAGACGACCTTTTCGAGCGATATTTAAATCGCAGCACCCCATAAATAACGGCGCTGGAATTTACCGTCCTTAAATATAAAGCAGACATCGAAAGGATTGCCGTCCGAACCTTGTCTGCCGAACAGATAAAGCGTTTTATCGCTGTCGCGGTAATAGGCTTCCCATTTTTCATACACATTGCTGCCGCGTGCAGTGGCGGCAAAATCGGG
>NZ_KV800958.1:55239-62340 GCF_001810355.1 Neisseria sp. HMSC074B07
CAGTTCGGCAGCGGGAACTGCTTGACCGTTTAGCATGATGCGTTCAAGCGCGAACACGCTTTTCGGAATGGTGTTGTCCATGCCATAGAACGGTTTGCCTTGATAGAGACGCGCCGTGAAGTTGTCTTTGCTGATACCTGAGAAATCACTGCGTTTAGGGTGGATGCGGCGGGCAACGATGTGTACCTTTTGTCCGCTACCGGACAAAGTCAGCGTATCGTCGCGACCGGATTGTTCGCGCAGGCGGACGAAGCTTTTATCGGCGGCAGGAAATATCAGACGGCTGTAATGGATAAAGCCGGAATCGTCGGCGCTTGCCTGTTGTAGCTGAACAAAACAGAAGTCCGGTCTGTTTTCACTGAGTTCTTCCACACACTCCAACGGTGTGCCGTTGGGAATTTTTGCCAAGACTTTGGCATTCAAATCGGGGCTTTCGCGTAAGTTGGTGTGTCCATCGGCATCATGAACCAAGGCAAAGCCGTTCGGCGGCGCGGCATGGGTTAGGGCGGAACACAATAATAAGAGAGCAGCTAAGTAACGCATTTTGATCATTTCTTTGAGTTTTCAGACGACCTTTTCGAGCGATATTTATAGCGCAGCATTCCATAAATAGCGGCGCTGGAATTTACCGTCCTTAAATATAAAGCAGACATCGAAACTACCGGCGCCCGAGCCTTGTCTGCCAAATAGATAGAGTCTCTTATCGATGCTGCGGTAATAGGCTTCCCAGCGGTCGTACACCTGGCTATCGCGTGCGGTGGCGGCAAAATCGGGCGAGAACAGTCCTTGCAGTTCGGCAGCGGGAACCGCTTGACCGTTTAGCGTGATACGTTCAAGCGCGAACACGCTTTTGGGAATGGTGTTATCTGTGCCGTAGAACGGTTTGCCTTGATAGAGGCGAGCGGTATATTTGTTTTTGCTGATACCCGAGAAATCACTGCGTTTTGGGTGAATACGCCGAGCAACGATGTGTACTGTTTGTCCGTTGCCGGACAAAGTCAGTGTGTCGTCGCGACCGAAGTGTTCGCGCAGGCGGACGAAGCTTTTATCGGAGGCGGGAAATATCAGACGGCTGTAATGGATGAAACCGTAGTCTTCTGCGGCAGGTTGTTGCAGTTGGGCAGTACAGAAACTCAAACTGCCTTCGCCACCATCACCCAAACATTTCAACGGTGTGCCGTTGGGGATTTTTGCCAAGACTCTGGCATTCAAATCGGGGCTTTCGCGTAAGTTGGTATGTCCGTCGGCATCATGAACCAAGGCAAAGCCGTCCGGCGGCGCGGCATGGGTTAAGGCGGAACACAATAATAGGAGAGCAGCTAAGTAACGCATTTTTATCTTTTCTTTTAGTTTTCAGACGACCTGATTTCAAAACTGTACGCGGCGGATTAAGTTATGCCGCATGATTCCCCATTATTTCAACAATCCCCGCCACAAGGCTTCTTCGTCATCCGCAATCTTGCGCAAAAATGCGGCGATTTCGCGGCAGCCGTTTTCGGACGGCTTTTTGCACTGCTTCACGCACATCGCTGCAAACTGCCGCCATTGGTCGCCGATGGCGGTCATTTGTTCTGAGGCCGTCTGAAACGCGGGGTTGTCGCAGATACGGGCGGCCTGTTCGAGGAAATAGGCGTAGATATAGCGGAAACCCGCGCCGCCGGTGCCGATTTCTTCCTGCATCCGCACGAGATGGCCGAGGAACAGCTTTTGGTATTTTGCATTTTGTTTGGCAGGCAGGGCTTCGATGTTTTTTGCCAACGTGCGGATGCCTTTTACGCCGACGAAAAAAACGGGCGGGAGCATTTGTTTGGCGTTTTTGCGTATAGCTTTGCGGATGATGGCGGGTAAGTCGGCCTTAACTTTTTCAGACGGCCTGTCGTTTTCCAGCGTGTACATCATGCCTTTGGCGGCCAATACGCCTTTGGCGAAGCGCGCCCGCTGCAAATCTTCGGCGGCGCAGCGCTGCACCGTTTCAAATACGGGGTCGCTGATCAGGTAGTCGCCGCCGTCTTTGCCGTACACCAAGAGATTGTGTGCGTTGAAATGGAAACGCATTTGCGGCGGGAAATACGGCAGCCAGAATACGGAGGTCTGCAAACCCGCCAGTTTGCCCGATGAAAGCGCGGCATCCAGCGCGTCCTGTCCCTTTTGGGCATTGGAAAATTTGCGGACGGACAATTTCAGCCCCAATGCCTTGCAGGTGTTTTTGATGATGCCGCGCGGTGCGATGCGGTAGGAAACCAGCGGCATGCCGCCCAGCTTGACGACGGGCAGCCAGACAAAGGTCAGCGCGTGGGCGATACCGAAAATCATGGCTTCGTCCAAATCGTGGCCGTGGTATTTGAGCAGCGTGGACATTACGCCGCTTTCGCAGTGGGCGGTATGCTGGTGTGGGAATTCGGTCATGGGGGTGTCAATCGGGTGTCTGTTTTGGGTAATTTTATGATTAGGCGGCTGTGTTTCAAACACAGATGAGGTCGTCTGAAAAACAAATCAGGGCAGCTTGCCGCTGTCAGCAAGGGCCGATTCGCCTTAATCCGCGTCTGTCCGTTTCAATTCGTCTATGCTGATTTGCAGCGCGTCGGCGTATTTT
Organism: Neisseria sp. HMSC074B07; assembly: GCF_001810355.1. NCBI lineage: Bacteria > Pseudomonadati > Pseudomonadota > Betaproteobacteria > Neisseriales > Neisseriaceae > Neisseria > Neisseria sp. HMSC074B07. The sequence continues at coordinate 57,833 of NZ_KV800958.1, forward strand.
TGCAGGGTTTTGTCGGGCAGTTTGGCGAAGATTTCGGGACGCAGGTGGCGGCGGAGCTGCCATTTCCATACGCCTGCTGCCATTGCCAAACCGGTTTCGTCGTGGCGGAAGCGGAACATATGGTAATACAGCGGCGAATATTCGCCCCGAGCCACCGCTTCGCGGGCGGCGCGGGTTTGTTCGTCGAGTTCGGCGACCGCCATTTCGGTGGCGTAGGCTTCGTCCTGCCAGCCGCTGCTGGTACCGGCTTCGTAACGCCCGTCGCGCGTGCCGTAAATGACTTTCAGATGTCCGTGGTAGCTTTCGCTGTCATCTTGCGGGATGTCTTTGATTTCCATAGTTTCAGACGACCTTTTTTCAGTTTGCTATACCGCTTCCAAAAGCATAAAGCAAGTTGAGAAACGCCCGCTTTCGGGAACATAGCACAAAACTTTTTGACCGCGCTCCAGTGGGAAAGTGCGCATAAATTCTTCAAGGATGATGTAAATCGATGCCGAGCCGGTGTTGCCTTTGGTGTAGAGGTTGGTAAACCATTTTTCCTGCGGGATTTCAAAGCCGATGTTTTTCAGGCCGTCTGAAAGGCGGTCGCGGAAAAAGCCGGAAGAATAGTGCGGCAGGAACCAGTCGATTTCGTCGGCGCGGATGCCGTGTTTGGCGGCGATTTGCACAAGCGGCTTTTCCACTGTGTAGCGGACGATGTTTTCGTTTAATAATTTTACGTCCTGCTTGACCGCCATCAGACTGTGGCGGCGGCTGTATTCGGGGTCGGCGTGTTTCCAGCCTTCGAACACACCGTCGCGGAATTCTGCGCCGGCATACATGCAGGGCGGCATTTCGTTGGCGTAGGAGAGCAGCTCTATCCAGCGGATTTTCAGGCTGAGGTCGTCTGAATTGGGGCGGTCGGACAAGTATGCCGCGCCCGCGCCGTCCGACAGCATCCAGCGCAAAAAGTCTTTTTCAAAACCGATTTCTGGGGAGGCGTTTTCCAGCTTTTTATGGTCGGTTTCCTGTTGGAACACTTCGCCGCGCATCACCGCCGAAGCGTTTTCCGACGCAGCGGCGACGGCGTGGGCGTGTTCGCCGGTGCGGACGGCGTTGTAGGCGTGTTTCATCGCCGCCATACCTGCCGCACACACGCCCGCCATGCTCAATACTTCGCAGGAGGGTATATTTAAAAGACCGTGTACCATCACGCCGTGTCCGGGCATGGTTTGGTCGGGGTAGGATGTGGCGCAGGACAGGCTGGTGATGTCCTCAGGCTTGATGCCTTGTGCGAACAGCCGACGGACCGCTTCGGCGGCAAGTTCGGCATTGGTATGCGTGGCGCGGCGGCTGTCGGGGTCTATGGCGTAGTGCCGCGTTTGGATGCCGTTGGAACGCAAAATCATGCGCCGCACGCGCGAGGGCAGCTCGCCCGCCATGCCGAGTACGGCTTCCATCTCGTCATTGCCGACGGGCGCGTTGGGCAGGAAGGCGGCGATGTGGTTGAGGTAAACGTTTTTGAGTGTGTTATTTGGAGTCATGGTTTTTGGTTGTATGGCGAAACAAAATAGGGATATTACGGCGATATTTTGTCTCACTATGGTAAGTGGTCAGCCGATAAACCGCGCCGCGTAATCGCAGCTTGCGGTGAGCGGGATATCGTGTGCTTCGGCGTATGCCGTTAACGCATCCACCAGCATTCGGGCAATGCCCTGATTGCGGAAATTGGGCGAAACTTCGGTATGGTTTACGTCCCAGCTTCCGTTGTGTTCGGTATAACTGATGTAGCCAGCTTCTAAGCCGTTGATGTCGATTTGGAAGCGGCGGCGTTCGGGGTAATGGATTACTTCGGGCATGGTGCGCTTTCTGTATTCGGGGTCGTCTGAAATGGTCAAAATGTGTGACGACAACCGTCATCCGACTTATCCGCCGGAGGGCTGGCTGTAATACTCTGCCAGTTTTTTCAGACGACCTTTGAGCAGCGGATGCAGCAGTTTTTTCAGCAATACGCTCACCGGTACCAACACCAGAATCATCGCCAGCAGAAACAGGATATAAAAACACAGCAGGGCGCGGCGCAGCAGGGGGGACGCGCGTCCGGCGGCCATCAGCAGCTTGCCCCACAGGAAAAAGCTGCGTCCGGCGGCTTTTTCGCTGAAAATCAGTTTTTCGTTTACCTTGGCTGCGCCCATGTTTTGAAACAGGGTTTCGTCCAAGGTTTTGTTTTGCAACAGGGTATCCCGCATTTTTGCGCCGAAGCGCGCCGCGTCGGCCAGCTCTCCGTCTGCGATGCCGGCGGAGGGCAGGGCGCGGAAGTATTGTTTGTCGCCCGACAGCAGCCATGCGGGGGTGGTGATGAAGCTGGCGGCGCTGTTGCATGCGTCGATTTTGACGATGTTGCCGATGAGTTTCGCGCCGTTGTGTGCCAGAAGCGACTTCATTTTTTCCTGTGCGCCCAACCACATATTGCGGCAGCCGATAAGCGTTACCACGGGTTTGCCGTTGAGCAGGCGGCGGGTTTCTTCCCGTTGCAGGAAAGCGGTAATCGGCTGGGCGGGCGAGAGGAACCAGACGGTATAAGCGATAACCACGGCGTCGTAATCATCGTCGGGGATGGCGGGCGGCAGAATCGGCGCGGGTTTCAGGTGGACGGTTTCGGGAAAGGTGTTGAAAAACCGCCAAAACGACCACGGAAACGGATACGGCTCTTGCGGCTCAAGGTTTACGCAATCCACATGGACGCCGCCCTGCCGCAAAGGTTCGGCGAAATTCCGCACCAGTTCCGCCAGCTGTCCGGTTTGCGAGTAATACACCAGCAGCACTTTTTTCACGTCGCTTCCCTTTATGTATTAACAAAAATTATTTGATGATTGGTTATTATAGCTTTTTTGTAAAATTATTTAAAGAACAATAGGGTGGGATAAATGGAGGTTGTCTGAAAAGGGCGGTAGGCGTGAAAGTGGAGGCAAATGGCATATCCTGAAAGCACTGGGCTTAGGGCAAAAATATGTGCCTAATAAAATGCGAACCTGCGGCTTACCACCCTCGCTCAACCTCTCATGCGGAGAGGAAAACGCGGGCGGCAAGCCGACAGGCCGGTTCTTCAAAAGTGGACAGAATGACTTTGCAGGTCTGTCGGATGGTTTGCTTACAGGGCTTTTTTGGCAAAGTCGTCTAACGGTTTGCCAGTTTGCACTTCTCTGAACTGCATCACGGTTTTGTCGCCTTGTTTTTCGTCCAACTCGATTTTGCGCACCACGCTGTCGCCGCTGATAACGATGTGATTGAAAATTTGGCGGGTAACGGCGGTTTTCGGCGTTAAATTCAGCGTCCATTGCTTTTCAGTGCCGGAGAGGGCGAGGTTGAATTGTTTTTCCAAGCCTTGCGTGTTGCCGCCGAGCAGGTCGAGGAAGAGCTTGATTTGCTGACTTTGTCCGACCTTGCCTTGGTTGGGGTTGGTCCATGCGCTGCCGTTCCACTGCATGATGCCGTCCGAGCGTACGCGCAGGGTGGTTTCAAACGGTTTCTGCATCTGCCAAAGCAGGCCTTTTTTCGGAATCAGGACAAATTTCCCGCCCGTAACCATCGGTTTGCTCAGGGATTTCAATTGACGCTGCTGGGTAAACGCACCTTGTACGTTGGACGGTTTTTGCAGGGTTTGGGCGAGTTCGGCGGTGGAAAATGCCCACAAGGCAGGGCTGGCAAGGGTCAGGAAGAGGGCGGTAAGTGTCTTTTTCATGTTGTTCCTTTTCAGGTTTGTTTTCAGACGACCTGAAGGGTCGGGGTCGTCTGAAAACGTAAAGTGTCAGGCAGGAGTAAAGGTCGGATGGGTTTGCACGGCATCCAACCAGCTTTGCGGAGTCTGAAACTGCATCAGGCCGTCTGCCAGTGAAACAGCGGCTTGGGTAGTCGAAGCGCGGTTGAGCTTTTCGTTGGTTTCCGCATCATAAATCGTATAGTCGATACGCAGGCAGCTTTCGATTTCGACGATCTCCATATCGACGCGGATTTTTTGACCGAAGCGGGCGGGGCGGATGTATTTGAGGTTCATCTGCACAATCGGCCAACTATATCCCTGCCGCGCCATTTCATTGTAGTCGTAGCCGATGGCGGACAAAAAGGCGCAGCGGGCGGTTTCGAGGTATTTCACATAGTTGCCGTGCCAGACGATGTGCATGGCGTCCACATCGAAAAATTGGACTTCGATTTCAAAGCTGTGGCGGCAGTAGATGTGTTTTTTCATGAGGTTCCTTGTGTGGGGCGCAAGCGGCATAGATTATATAGCGGATTTGCCGCCAAACGGTAAGGCGTTGTTTGCGCGGATGCAATGTGGTGCGATGTTTGAGGTGTGTTTTATAGTGGCTTAACTTTAAACCAGTACGGCGTTGCCTCGCCTTGTCCTGATTTAAAGTTAATCCACTATAGTTTTACTACACTATGACGGTATGGTTCGGCATCTGCTTTAAGCCGGGAGTGCTGGGGTATGGTTGGTTTGCAAAAAGGTCGTCTGAAAATTTTCAGACGAC
>NZ_KV800958.1:62440-83740 GCF_001810355.1 Neisseria sp. HMSC074B07
AAAAAGGTCGTCTGAAAATTTTCAGACGACCTTTGGCTATAAACGGATTTATTGGGTGCTGATAATCCGGTTGATCTGCCATTCAAGAAACGGCGTATATGCCGAGGCGCGGCGGATAATGGCTTGGTCTTCGTTATCCGGCGTGCTTGGGCGGCTTTCGGCGGTTTGGATGTTTTTGTTGTCCCATTTGTGGAATGCTTTGCTGTGTTGATGATAGAAACCGCGTTCGGTAATGATGACTTCGGGGTTGTAGCCGTAGCCGCACCATGCGGAATCGGGTTGAGGGGCGGTGAGGTTGCAGCCGGTTTGGTAGTAGCGCGATTTGGACAGACTTAAGTTGTAGAGGGTCGGCAGGATGTCTTTGTGCGAACCTGCGCGTTCGGGATGGTATTCGGCGCTGCCGCGGTAGGCTTGCGGGACGTAAAGGTAGAAGGGGACGCTGTGGCCGAGTGCGGCATCGGCGGATTCGGGATAGCCGATGGCGCGCATATTGTGGTCGCCGGTGGCGGCGATAATGGTGTCGGGCGCGATGGTTTTCACTTTGCCGATAAAGCGGCCGAGTTGGTCGTTGCTGTATCGGAAGGTGTTGAAAATTTCATTCAGCTCTTTGCCTGAGGCGAGGTTGGCAAGGCGTTTTTGCTCTTGTTCGTCCAAACGGAAGTTTTTCGCCTGATGCGGCGCGGGCAGGCGGTAGGGCGGGTGGTTGGTCACGGACATCATCATGATGAATACGGGCGTGCCGCTTTTTTCGGCGCGCGCGAGTTCTTCTTCGGCATAACGGAACATGAATTCGTCGGGTACGCCCCATGTTTCGGATTTTGCTTCGGGATAGTGAGTTTTGAGGGTGTTTTCATCGATGATTTCGTTGACGCCCAAGTGCCGCAGGAATGTGTCGAAATCGCGCCAGCCACCGTTGCCCGCAGTAATATAGACGACGCGGTAGCCGACATCGAGATAGGGTTTGAACATATTGCTGGGGAAGGTTTTGTTTTTAGCAAGGGATTGGCTGAGGTTGAGGCGCGGGCTGCGGACGAAGAAGCGGTGCAGGGTGTCGCTGGTGCCGTCTCCCTCGGAAACGAATTTGCGGTACACCCAGTCTTGCTGCCAGTGTTTGCCCAGTTCGCCCAAAAGGTCCCGTTCGGGATTGTCCATGTTTAAGAGATGCGCGCTCATGCTTTCCATGACGGTGAGAACGACGTTGGGACGGTGTTTTTCGACGGCGGCGTTTGCAGCGGTTTGGGCAAAGAGCTGCGTCAAGTCGGCGTCGGTTTTTTTATCGAGCAGAGTACTGATGAGCCGGCTGCCGTCTTCGTCGGAGACGGGATGGAAATTATTGCTGTTGCGGTATTCGTTGACTGCCCAGCTTAGGGAAGTCAGGGCATTGGGAACGAGTTTGTTGATTTGCGGTGCGGCGGAAATCTGCATGGCGGTCTGACGCAGGGGGAATTTGCCGAACGAGCCGCGTATGCCTGCGGCAAGCGCGAGGACGGGTAAGAGGACGGCGGCAATCCAAGCGGTTTTCCCCCATGAGGTCGTCTGAAAGCGGGTGCGGCGGCGGATGAGGCTGAAGATTTTGCCGAAAACGAAAGCTGCGGCAATCAAGGCGGCAAGACAGGGGATGACGGGATAGTCCGACCAGACGGTTTTCAGGACGGCGCGGGTGTCTTCGTCCGCCAGTCCGAAGACGAAGACGTCAAATTGACGGTCGTAAACGCTGTAATAGAACCAGTTGCCCAGCGCGGCGGCGAAGGCGGTCAGGAAAAGGACGGTTGCGACGGTAGGCAGGAGGCGTAGGGTAAAGGCGGCGGTTTTCTGCGTAGTCAGTCCGAACAGTCCGATCAGGAAGGGGAAGGCGGCGGCAACGGAGGCGATTTTGATGTCGAACAGCAGCCCTTTAACAAACAAAGCCGCCAAATCGCCCGCATAACGGCTGCGGATGTCGTCTGAAACGAAATGGTGCAGCATGAAGAAACGTTCGACGGAGAAAACGGCGACGATGGATGCCCATAAAATCAGGCAGATGAGGAGGGTTTTCCGATAGGCGGCAAGGCGGGTCATCATAATTGGCGGGTAAGATGGGTTGGATGTAAATTTATATCAAATTTAGTAAGGTTTAATTTTACGGTTTAGCGGTGCGGCTTTCAAGATATGGCAAAAGATTATTTGGAATGAAGGGGGCTCAGCTTGCTAAAACGGTAAAACGCACACAGTCAACACTGCACCTTATCTATAAAATTAGTGTTTTAGGCTACGGTTCGTTATAGTATTTAAATGAATGAATTAAAAAAGAAATATCAGATACTTCGTACAAATATGTTTGGATTTTATACAAGCAATTTTTATGAGTAAACTTTATTTCTATACTATCTTCTTTATCCTTAAAGGTGAAAGCACTATCAAATATAACCCATTCAATACCATTAATAAAAATTGATATTTCTTCTAATGGCTGATATTTATGATGACCATCTACTATATTTTTATATGAGAGTCAATGTGTGATTCATCATTAATCCAATAATTTCTGAATATAAAAATCTCACTAGCATCTTGTTTATGTACCGCAAAAGTTGGTAAAGGTTCATCTCCTAAAATAATAGTTTGTACACCTTCCACAGATAAAACAGATAAATAGTTATGCTGAGAACAAGCTAAAGAATAATGCTCTTCTGGTTTTAAATCTACACAGCCCTGCCATATATTGGCATCTGATTTTGGTAACATGACTAATGGGCCACCATAAGTGCTAATATTATGCGTTTTAAAAAAATTCATTAAAAAACCTTTATGTATTAAAAATTTAAATTTTATCTAGCTAAAGTTACTTCAAGCAAAAACTATATTCGAGACTTTTGTAATAATATAAGTTACATAAGTTTATGCTCAATGCCATTTCCAAAATGAAAAATTTCTCTTACTTTTCCTAATGTTGGCTCAATATCAGAAGGTTTTTATTCGATTAAAAATTTTTTAGCAAATTTTTATGTGTCAAATTTCGTTAACAGACTATTTTTGCAAAGGTCTCAGGTGATGTCTTAACAAAATTTCTGTGTTATTTCGTCTGCGTAAGAAGGGCTGCATAGCTGTATGGATATTTGGATTTATTCGTTAAGCCGATTTTGGCAGTTTTGAATGAAAAAGGTCGTCTGAAAACCTTATCTTCCGTTTTCAGACGACCTTTGATGCGATGGCTGCCGCTTACAGCACTGATTTCACAGCATTCACCACATTTTCCACGGTAAAGCCGAATTCTTTGAACAGCAGTTCGGCAGGGGCGGATTCGCCGAAGCGGTTGATGCCGACGACTGCGCCGTTCAGTCCGACGTATTTGTACCAGCCGTCGGCGTGTCCGGCTTCTACGGCGATGCGCGGCAGGCCTTCGGGCAGGATGGCGGCTTGATAGGCGGTGTCTTGGCGGTCGAATACGTTGGTGGACGGCATGGACACGACGCGCACGGCGATGTTTTGCGCGGCGAGGGCTTTTTGCGCTTCCAAAGCCAGTTCGACTTCGGAACCGGTGGCAATGATGACGGCTTGGGCGTTGCCTTGGGATTCGCTGATGACGTAGCCGCCGCGTTTGATGTCGTTCAGTTGTTGTTCGTTGCGCGCTTGGAATTTCAGGTTTTGACGGCTGAAAATCAGGCAGGACGGATGGTCTTCGGCTTTTACCGCTTCCGCCCATGCCACCAGCGATTCGGCGGTGTCGCACGGACGCCATACGTCCATGTTCGGAATCAGGCGCAGGGTGGCGGTTTGCTCGATGGGTTGGTGGGTCGGGCCGTCTTCGCCGAGGCCGATGGAATCGTGGGTGAAGACGAAGACGGGGTTGATTTTCATCAGCGCCGCCATGCGCAGGGCGTTGCGTTCGTATTCGCTGAACATCAGGAAAGTCGCGCCGAAGGGTTTCACGCCGCCATGCAGGGCAAGGCCGTTCATGATGGCACCCATGCCGAACTCGCGCACACCGTAGTGGATGTAGTTGCCGCCTTTGTCGCGGGTAACGGAGACGCTGCCCGACCAGTCGGTCAGGTTGGACGGAGTCAGGTCGGCTGAACCGCCCACCAGTTCGGGCAGCTCTTTAGCGAGGATTTCGATGCTGTTTTGGCTGGCTTTGCGGGTGGCGATGGTTTCGGCTTTGGCGCACACTTCTTTCAATGCGGCTTGAACGTATGCATCGAAATTGTCCGGCAGTTTTTTATCCATGCGGCGCACGAATTCTGCGGCTTCGGCAGGATATTTGGCTTGGTATTGCGCGAACAGCTCGTTCCATTCCTCTTCCAATTTTGCGCCTTGTTCTTTCGCGCTCCATGCGTCGTAGATTTCTTGCGGAATTTCAAAGGCGGGGTAAGCCCAGCCCAGATGTTTGCGCGTGGCTTCGATTTCGTCCGCGCCCAAAGGTGCGCCATGGGTTTTGTGGCTACCTTCTTTGTTGGCGCTGCCTTTGCCGATTAAGGTTTTGCAGCAGATGAGGGACGGTTTGCCGGTTTCTGCACGGGCGGCTTCGATGGCGGCTTGAATGGCGGCGGTGTCGTGGCCGTTTACGTTGGGAACAACGTGCCAGCCGTAGCTTTCAAAGCGTTGCGGGATGTTTTCGGTAAACCAGCCGTCCACTTTGCCGTCGATGGAAATATTGTTGTCATCATATAAAACAATCAGTTTGCCCAAGCCCAAAGTGCCGGCGAGCGAACAGGCTTCGTGCGATACGCCTTCCATCAGGCAGCCGTCGCCCATGAAGACGTAAGTGTAGTGATCGACGATGTTCAAACCGTCTTTATTAAATTCGGCGGCCAGGATTTTTTCCGCCAATGCCATACCCACCGCGTTGGCAATGCCTTGTCCCAACGGGCCGGTCGTGGTTTCCACGCCATCGGTGTAGCCGTATTCGGGGTGGCCGGGGGTTTTGCTGTGCAGTTGGCGGAAGTTTTTCAAGTCTTCAATGCTCAGGTTGTAGCCGGTCAGGTGCAGCAGGCTGTACAACAGCATGGACGCGTGGCCGTTGGAGAGGATGAAGCGGTCGCGGTTGTAGAATTTGGGGTTGGCAGGGTTGTGACGCAGGAATTTCGTCCACAATACTTCCGCCATTTCCGCCATACCCATGGGTGCGCCGGGGTGGCCGGAATTTGCTTTTTGAACGGCATCGGCCGAGAGGAAACGGATTGCGTTTGCCAGTTGAGACATTTTGTACCTTCCTTGCTGTATTGGTTTGAAACGGTAACGGTAAAGAAAATCCCGTTGATTATCGCCCGATTCGGGCAGGCTTTCAAGGATGCGGGCGTCTTTCAGACGACCTTTCCGCCTATCGGAAGGACAACTTCAAACCGGTACGGCATCGGTTTCGCGTTGTCCTGTTTTAAAAGTTGTCCGCATAAGGGGTCGTCTGAAACAGGCAAAGCAGATGAGATTAACTGTTATTCCGTTTTGAAACAGTAGTTTATAAATTTTTATCAGAGATATAGCGATTCGCTATAAGCATAGCGTCATCGGTTATATGCAACTGCTTGAATATCGCCGATTTCGGACTCGGACAACAGAAAAATCAAAACGGGTGGCATATAAAAGCCAAGTAGGGCTTTTTGCTTTGGTCAAGTTCAAATGATATGATTCCGACGCATATAAAAGGTCGTCTGAAAAACCAATCAAACCAGTAATCAGAATAAAAGACCTGCGCGCAAACACACGAAGGAACACTGAAAAATGTCAACAGAAAACCAAGCCGAAAACGCTGTGTCAGAAGAAAAAAACGCTGCCTCGAAAGAGCAGTCCGAGAAACCGGCAAAAACCGCTCCTCCCAAACCCTCAAAACCCAAATCCAGCGTCATCCAAATCCATCCCGAAGGCGAACGCATCCATCCGAAAAAAGCGGAAGGGCGGTTCGCCAAATTGCGTATAGCCGCCGTATTGGCGACGCAGTTTGTGTTTTATGTGATTCCGTGGTTCAACTGGAGCGACCGTCAGGCGGTACTCTTCAATATTCCGGACCGGCATTTCTTCATTTTCGGGCTGTCGTTGGGTATGGGCGACTTGATTTACCTTGCCCTGCTGCTGATGATTTGCGCCTTCGGGCTGTTTTGGTGGACGACGATTGCCGGACGCTTGTGGTGCGGTTATTCCTGCCCACAGACGGTTTACACCGAAATCATGCTGTGGATCGACAACTTGGTCGAAGGCGACCGCAACAAACGCCTGAAGCTGGAAAAATCGCCGTGGAATTTCACTAAAATCCGCATTAAAGCAACTAAAGCCCTGCTGATTTTCCTTGTCTGCGCGTGGACAGGCATTACCTTTGCGGGCTGGTTTGTCCCGATCCGCCAGTTCGTTCCCGATTTGTTTGCCGGAGCGGCGGGCGGCGGCGCGATGCTTGCCGCAGCGTTTTACGGCTTCATGACCTTCTTCTTTGCCCACGTTATGCGTGAGAAAGTGTGCCTGCATATGTGTCCGTATGCACGCTTCCAAAGCGCGATGTTCGACAAAGACACGCTGATTATTTCTTACGATACCGAACGCGGCGAACCGCGCGGCGCGCGCAAGAAAACCGCCAACAAAGAAGACAGCGGATTGGGCGACTGCATCAACTGCACCATGTGCGTACAGGTCTGTCCCGTCGGTATCGATATCCGCGACGGTTTGCAGTATCAATGTATCGGCTGTGCGGCGTGTATTGATGCCTGCGACGAAATCATGGATAAAATGGGTTATCCGCGCGGACTGATACGCTATACGACCGAAGGCGCGTTGGAACACGAATATCCTGAAAGCGACATCAAAAAACGCTTGAAACGTCCGCGTGTGGCGGGATACGGCGCTGTTTTGCTGGTGGTTATTATTGCTTTCTTGGTCGGACTTTCCACACGCAAAATGGTCGAAGTCGATATTTTGAAAGACCGCGGCGTGATGGTGCGCGAAAACAGCAAAGGTTGGCTGGAAAACGCATATAACCTGCGCATTATCAACAATAGTGAAAACGAACAAGTGATGACTGCGGCAGTCAAAGGCTTTGAAGAAATTGCCCTAACCGGATTGCCGGAAGGCGGCGTGAAAATCGCACCGCGCCAAACGTTGACCATTCCGGTCCAAGTTTCCACCATTCCCGAATACGCCGACAAGGGCAGCCATCCGATTGAGTTTACCTTCACTTATCGCGAAACCGGCAAAGCAGATGGCAAACCCACTATCTTGGAAGAAGAAGCAACCTTTATCGGAGAATAAAACGTGTCCGAGCAAAAACAAGTCAAACCTTGGTACAAACACATTTGGCCGTGGGTGTTGATGGCGGGGCCTATTTTCGTCGTGATTGCCAGTGTCGCCATGTTCTTCGTCGCCAAAGAACATGCAACCGATTTGGTAACGGACGACTATTACAAAGACGGCAAACATATCGACATCCAGCTTCACCGCGATGAAGAGGCAGTGAAGCGGCATATGCAGGTGCAAGTGCTGATCAGTCCAGATAAGGATGCGGCCAAAGTGTTTGTCAGCGGGGAATTCGATCCCAAACAGCCTTTGAATCTCCTTTTGATGCACCCGACTAAAAAATCGGAAGACCAAACCGTCAAACTGCACCCCGTCAGTGCGGAAATCCAAAACGGTCGTATGGAGTATGAAGCGACTTTCAAACCCCTGCCGCCGACCAACCACTGGTATCTGCGCGTGGAAGACACTTCAGGCGTTTGGCGGGTGGAGGATAAATGGATAGTCAGTCAAGGTAATGCAATCAATCTGACCCCTATGAACAAATTGTTTGAGAATGCCAATCAGAAGCCGAAAGATTCAGGACAATAGTTTGACAGGCTCAAAAGGTCGTCTGAAAAATTTCAGACGACCTTCATGTTGTAAGGTTTGTGATGATGTTGGTGCAAATATAGTGGATTAACTTTAAACCAGTACGGCGTTGCCTCGCCTTGGCTCAAAGAGACATTCTCTAAGGTGCTGAAGCACCAAGTGAATCGGTTTCTGTACTGTCTGTACTGTCTTGCGGTTTCATCGCCTTGTCCTGATTTAGTTAAGCCACTATAGTAGCGGACAGGGTAGTATCGGTCGTGAACATAGCTGAATGACTGATAAGGCAGGATAACTGTTTTCAGACGACCCGGGTCGTCATGAAAGTAACAAGGACAAGGTATGAGCAAACGCTGGCGTAGGCTGACGGACAACGAAATCAAAATGGCAAAGCTGATTTTTGCCGACAGCATTGATTACGCCCGCGTCAAAATCTATCAAGGCATTCCTTGCCTGCCGACCATGCAGGTTGCCGTTTCTCCCAACGGGAACATCTATTTCCCGCGCAATAACTGTCCTGACGACTTTGCCCTCGCTTCCGAGTCCCATCAAATATGGATGATTCATGAATTGACCCATGTTTGGCAATACCAGCAAGGATTTAAAACCTGGTTGGGCGGATTGTTTTTGTTCGTCAGCGGAGGCTACCGCCGCCGCCGCGCCTATCTCTATCCCAAGCTGTCCGATATTTGTCATTTCGGTATGCTGAATATGGAGCAGCAGGCGGATTTATTGGCGCATTATTACGCGTCGTGTTATCTAAAAGGCAACATATACAACGCCCAAAATCAAACCTTTCAAAGCGTTTTAAAGTCATTTATTGACGACCCGTGCCAAAAAGAATGGCTGCCTCAATGCAGGTTTTATCGAAAAAACAAACGGACTTGAAGGCTTTTGCTGTCTGAAAGATGGTGAAAACATATGCTTTCAGACAGACAAGTCCGTTATAATAGGCAAATTAACTATCATAACCACATCAAAGGTAAATCATGCCTTGGAACATACCGATTTTTCTGACTTGGATGCGCGTTTTGCTGATTCCGGTCTTTACTTTGCTGTTTTTCCTGCCAAAAGGGTGGATTGCACCGGAAACCGTTAATTGGACTGCCGCTATCATTTTCGCACTCGCAGCCGTAACCGATTGGTTTGACGGATTCTTAGCAAGGCTTTGGAAGCAAACCTCCGATTTCGGCGCCTTCCTCGATCCCGTTGCGGATAAATTGATGGTAGCGACCGCATTATTGCTGCTGGTCAGCCTTGGCCGTACTTATGTTATTTTCGCCATTATCATCATCGGCAGGGAAATCACCATTTCCGCTTTGAGGGAATGGATGGCGCAAATGGGCAGACGCAGCAGCGTTGCCGTTGCCACGATCGGCAAATTTAAAACCGCCGCGCAAATGGTTGCTATATTTTTATTGCTCTTAGCCTCCAATCGATTTGACAATATTTTTTACCTGACAGGTAACATATTGATGTTTATCGCATCTGTATTAACCCTCTGGTCAATGTTCTATTATCTGAAAATGGCGTGGCAGGAAATCAAATAAAAAATAAAACAAACCCCTTGACGACAAGTTTTAAATCCATAATAATTGCGTCTTCTTCAGAAACAGCAGCAAGAAACAGACATTCGGCGGGAATAGCTCAGTTGGTAGAGCGCAACCTTGCCAAGGTTGAGGTCGCGAGTTCGAGACTCGTTTCCCGCTCCACAGTTTAATTTTCAGATGTGCCCCATGCGGGAATAGCTCAGTTGGTAGAGCGCAACCTTGCCAAGGTTGAGGTCGCGAGTTCGAGACTCGTTTCCCGCTCCATCGTTCGGCACATTTGGCTATGCGGGAATAGCTCAGTTGGTAGAGCGCAACCTTGCCAAGGTTGAGGTCGCGAGTTCGAGACTCGTTTCCCGCTCCAGTTTGAACACTACCTGGTAGTTTGTTTGGCGAGATAGCAAAGTGGTAATGCAGCGGATTGCAAATCCGTGGACGCCGGTTCGATTCCGACTCTCGCCTCCACTCATTTCATGGCGGGGTGGCAGAGGGTTTATGCTATAAGGGGTGCAACCCTTATATAGGCCGGTTCAAATCCGTGCCCCCGCCTCCAAATTTCAATATAAAACAGTCTGCGCCCGGGTGGTGAAATAGGTAGACACAACGGACTTAAAATCCGTCGGCCCTAAACCGGCCGTGCCGGTTCGATTCCGGCTCCGGGCACCAATAAATCTATGAGTTTATTGAATAATCTACGACTCTAAATTACCAAAAGACAGCTTATAATTCAGGCTGTCTTTTTGCTTTGTGCCCAATTTGTGTCCAACTTGCGATCTTTACACAATGTAATTGCATGAAATCAAATACCTAAGGAAAAGCCCTGAAAACCGGATAAGTTTTCAGGGCTTAATTTTATATTCTACACTTGTTTACACGCTAAAGGCTTGAAAAATAAAATGTAGTTTTAAGTAATAACTGTTCTCATTGATGTAAGTCAAAAAAACATTGGGTATGCGTTCACATCTTCGCCAATCGTTACACTTCATAGAGCTAAAGTGCTATTCTGCAAAGGTAAATTTCTTCTACCTATAAATTCTATCTGACAAATTAGGAGCTTGATATGTCAACCGATGTACAGCAACGCCCTGCCGCTTGGGAAGGTTTTGTCGGCGGTAATTGGGAAACCAATGTCGACGTACGCGATTTTATTCAGAAAAACTACACGCCTTATGAAGGCGATGCATCTTTCCTCGCGCCTGCGACTGAGGCGACGACCAAACTGTGGGCGGAAGTGATGGAAGGCATCAAAGTCGAAAACCGCACGCACGAACCCTACAAAATCGATGCGCAAGTAGTGTCCGGCATTACCAGCCATGCACCGGGCTATATCGATAAAGATTTGGAAACCATCGTCGGCCTGCAAACAGACGAGCCTCTGAAACGCTCGATCATGCCGTTCGGCGGTTTGAAAATGGTACAAGACGCGTGCAAAGTGTACAACGTCGAGTTGAACCCCGAAGTCAGCGAAATCTTTACCAAATACCGCAAAACCCATAACCAAGGCGTGTTTGACGTTTATACGCCCGACATCCGCCGTTGCCGCAAATCCGGTGTGATCACCGGCTTGCCGGATGCTTACGGTCGTGGTCGCATCATCGGCGACTACCGTCGCGTAGCATTGTACGGTATCGACTTCTTGATGAAAGACAAACTCAACCAGTTCAACTCGCTGCAAGCCGATTTGGAAAACGGCGTGGATTTGGAAGAAGTTATCCGCCGCCGCGAAGAAATCAACGAACAATACAAAGCTTTGGGTCAAATGAAAGAAATGGCGGCCTCTTACGGCTACGACATTTCCGGTCCTGCGAAAAATGCGCAAGAAGCCATCCAATGGACTTACTTCGGCTACCTTGCCGCCGTTAAATCGCAAAACGGCGCCGCCATGTCGTTCGGTCGCGTGTCTTCATTCTTGGACATCTACATCGAGCGCGACCTGAAAAACGGCGTAATTACCGAAACCCAAGCGCAAGAATTTATCGACCATTTGGTGATGAAACTGCGTATGGTCCGTTTCCTGCGTACACCCGAATACGACCAACTCTTCTCCGGCGACCCGATTTGGGCAACCGAATCCATCGGCGGTATGGGTTTGGACGGCCGCACGCTGGTAACCCGCACCAACTTCCGCGTGCTGCACACCCTGTACAACATGGGTCCGTCTCCCGAACCGAACATCACCGTATTGTGGTCCGAACAACTGCCGCAAGGCTTTAAAGAATTTTGCGCCAAAGTGTCCATCGACACCTCGTCCATCCAATATGAAAACGACGATTTGATGCGTCCGGACTTCAACAGCGACGACTACGCCATTGCCTGCTGCGTCAGCCCGATGGTGGTCGGCAAACAAATGCAGTTCTTCGGCGCACGCGCCAACTTGGCGAAAACCCTGCTGTACGCAATCAACGGCGGCGTGGACGAAAAATCCAAAGACCAAGTTGGTCCGAAAACCGAACCGATTATGGACGAAGTCTTGGACTACGACACTGTCTTTGCGTGCATGGACAAATTCATGGATTGGTTGGCAACCCAATACGTTACCGCGCTGAACATCATCCATTACATGCACGACAAATACAGCTACGAAGCCGCGTTGATGGCGCTGCACGACCGCGACGTGAAACGCACTATGGCCTGCGGTATCGCCGGTTTGTCTGTGGCCGCCGACTCACTGTCCGCCATCAAATACGCCAAAGTCAAACCGATTCGTGATGAAAACGGTATTGCCGTCGACTTTGAAATCGAAGGCGAATATCCGCAGTTTGGTAACAACGACGACCGCGTGGACGATATTGCCTGCGATTTGGTGGAACGCTTCATGAAAAAAGTGGCGACCCACAAAACTTACCGCAACGCAACGCCGACCCAGTCCGTGTTGACCATTACCTCCAACGTCGTATACGGCAAAAAAACCGGCAATACGCCGGACGGCCGTCGCGCAGGTGCACCGTTCGGTCCGGGTGCCAACCCGATGCATGGCCGCGATGTCAACGGCGCCGTCGCTTCGCTGACTTCTGTAGCGAAACTGCCGTTCGAGTTTGCCAAAGACGGTATTTCCTACACCTTCTCCATCGTGCCGGGTGCATTAGGTAAAGACGAAAATTCCCGCGAACGCAACCTCGCAGGCCTGATGGACGGTTACTTCCACCACGAAGAAGGAGAAGTGGAAGGCGGTCAACACCTGAACGTCAACGTATTGACCCGCGAAACGCTGGAAGACGCGATGAACAATCCGGACAAATATCCGCAACTGACCATCCGCGTGTCCGGTTACGCCGTACGCTTCAACTCGCTGACCCGCGAACAGCAGCTTGACGTGATTACCCGCACCTTTACACAAACCATGTAAAGCAAAGGGTTTGCAGTAAACCAAGCCGGGGGACGGATTATCCGGAACCCGGCTTGATTTTGCCTGAAGCAATGGTTTGATAATATCAAAATCCAGTGGATTAACTTTAAATCAAGACGACCGAAAACAGTACAATAGAGCTATCACTAAAACGCGTTTACCTATTCCAAAACAGCCCATAAACTTCCCACAACAGGGAACGCAATGCCCGCTTATTAATCCAATAAGAAGAACCCTCTGCAACACAAAAACAAGTTTTCAGACGACCCCAATATCCGGTACATCAGACACCATGCAGACATCCATCGCCATCAACCCAGAAACACCCGCACCCGCCAAAGGCCTCGGACACCGCCATTACAACGGCAAAGGCATCGTCCATTCCGTAGAATCCTGCGGCGCGGTGGACGGTCCCGGATTGCGCTACGTCCTCTTCCTGCAAGGCTGCCTCATGCGCTGCCTCTACTGCCACAACCGCGACACATGGGACTTGCACACCGAACAAGCCCAAGAAATGACCGTGCCCGAAGTCATGAAGCAAGTCATGTCCTACCGCCACTACCTGCGCGCCACAGGCGGCGGCGTTACCGCCACAGGCGGCGAACCGCTCCTGCAATACGAATTCGTGCGCGACTGGTTCACCGCCTGCCGCGAACACGACATCCACACCTGCCTCGACAGCAACGGCTACGCCCTGCATTACGATTCCATCCTCGACGACCTGCTCGACCATACCAACCTCGTCATGCTCGATTTAAAACAAATCGACCCCGAAATCCACAAAGTCCTCGTCGGCATCCCCAACACCAAAACCCTCAAATTTGCCCACTACCTCGCCGAACGCAAACAGCCCGCACGCGTCCGCTACGTCGTCGTCCCAGGCTATACCGACGACGACCGTTCCGCCCACCTGCTCGGCGAATTTATCGCCGATATGGACAATATCGAAATGGTCGAACTCCTTCCTTATCACGAACTGGGCGTGCACAAATGGGCATTGTGCGGCGACACCTACAAACTCACCGGCGTACATCCGCCTCCCAAAGAAACCATCCTCAAAATCAAATCGATTTTGGAAAGCTACGGCAAAAACATTATTTATTGAGTTCCAATCCAAAAAGGTCGTCTGAAAATGAAATATTCGCTTTCAGACGACCTTTTCGCCGTTCATCCCATTTGTTGCAGCCCATTGCATCAATCAGTTACCATATAAATCTATTGTCATTTTAAACCTTCAGTCGCAATCTTTGGGCTACGTTGAGACAACGCGGTACGGGTTCAAACTTGGGCTGTTAGACCATTCTTAATCTTTAAAAATTAACTTAGAAAAGAGCAGTATGATGAAAAAGTTTTTATCTGTGTTTTTACTTTTTATACCCTTGTCAGCCTATTCAGGGACATATCGAGTAAACAAAACAGGTCTATTGCTTCAGACAAAGCATTTGAAAAATGGAAATATACAGTTTGATATATATAACCCGCGGAATTCAGGGAAAAATTCTTTGGTGCAGGGCGTGGCAAAATTAAAATCAGGGGATTCGGAAATTAATACAGATGAAGAAACGGGTGTGGGTTATGATGTAGATGAATATATTCATGATAAAAATCAATGCTTCATATCGATACGCCTAGATGTAGAAAAAGGTAAGAAAGGCTCGTTAAAGACCTCATGTCCGAAACAAAATGAATTAAGACATCTTAATCTTCCAATTTTGAAAATTAAGTAGGCGTAACCAGTGGCAGGGTTGAAACCCACCATTTAAAAAGGTCGTCTGAAAACCTGAAAACCCTGTTTCAGGTTTTCAGACGACCTTTCGTCTTTATTTTTCGTTTTGTTTGTACCAGTTGATGAATTCGTCCGGTTTGGCGAAGCCGAGCAAGGGGTCGCTGCGGCGGCCATCGGCGTGGATGGCGAATATGCCCGGCGGGCCGTAGATTCCGTATTCTTTGTAGAGTGCCTGATGTTCGGGCGTGTTGGCGGTTACGTCGATTTGGAAGAAGCGGTCCATATCGACGGCTTCATGCACTTGCGGCTGGTTGAGCGTGTAGTTTGCCATTTCTTTGCAGGAAATACACCAGTCGGCGTAGAAATCCAAAACGACGGGTTTGTCGGGGTTGGCTTTCAATGCGGCGTCCATGGCGGCTTTGAGTTCGGCGACGTCGGTGAACATTTTGCCGTGGTCGGTGGTTTTGCCTGCTTCGGACGGGGGAGAGAGCGTCAGGAAGTGGTGCAGGGCGGTGGTTTGTTTGTTTGCGCTTTGCCAGCCGAACCATGCGCCGCCGATGATGAGCAGGAAGCCTAAAACGGAGGAGGCGGTTTTCAGACGACCTTTTTGTTTGCCGGATTTAACCAGCAACATGACGGCAGGGACGATCATGAGCAGGGTGTAAAGCGCGACAACGAGGTAGTAGGGCAGGTGCGGTGTGGCGAGATAGACGGCTACGGCAAGCAGGATGAAGCCGAAGGCGTATTTGATGCCGTTCATCCAGTCGCCTGCTTTGGGCAGGACGTGGCCGCCGAATGTGCCGATGAGGATCAGTGGAACGCCGGTGCCGAGTGCCAAGACATACAACGCCAGTCCGCCCAAAACGGCATCGCCGGTTTGTCCGATATAGCCCAAGGCGAATCCGAGCGGTGGGGCGACGCAGGGGCCGACGATCAGCGCGGAGAGTATGCCCATGACGAAGACGGAGAAGATTTTGCCGCCGGAGAGTTTGCTGCTTTGGTTTTGGAAATAGGATTGGACGGCGTTGGGCAGTTGGATGTTGAAGAGTCCGAACATGGAAAGCGCGAGGACGACCATCAGGCCTGCGGCGGCAAGGACGACCCATGCCTGTTGCAGCCATACGGTCAGTAGCGCACCCGTCAGGCCTGCGATGACGCCGACCAGCGTGTAGGTCAGTGCCAAACCTTGCACATACGCTACGGACAGCGCGAAGGCGCGGCCTTTGCCGGCGGTTTTATCGCCGACGATGATGCTGGAAACAATCGGCAAAAGCGGATACATACAGGCGGTAAAGCTCAAGAATACCCCTGCGGTAAAAAACGCCAACAGGTTGGCGTTTAATGTGTCCCACGATAATTTGAAGCGGCTGCTGTCGTCGTTTTGCGAGGCTTTAGGCGTGGCGGCGGGGGATGGTTTGGCGGAATCGGGTTGCAGGAAGCGGTCTTTGGCGGATATGGGTCCGTCGCTTTGCGGCTGGTACAGGCCGTTGCCATTAATCTCGAAAGACGTGTCCACGGGCGGGTAACATACGCCGGCTTCGGCACAACCTTGATAAGTCAGCGTCAGCTTGTAGGTCGGCGCGGATTTTTTGTAAGGCCAGTTGACCTGAGCAGCGCGGTGGAACACGGTTTGTTTGCCAAAAAACTCATCTTCTTTGGCTTCGCCTTTGCTGAAAACCGGTTCGCCCAATACGCCTTCAGGCGCAGTGGCGGCGACGATTTTCGATTGGTACATATAGTAGCCGTCGGCGATTTTGAATTCGACGTTGATGCCTTTGTCGGTAACGTTCACTTGCGGCACAAACGCTTTTTCAGGCGGCAGCAAATCGTCGGCATTCACAGCAAACGCGCTGGAACACAGGGCAAAAAAGGCGGTAAAGAAGTAAAGGAGTTTTTTCATGGCGTCTTCTCGGTGGAAGGGTTGAACAGGCGCATTATAAACGCAGCAGCCGTTTATAGGCCTTAATTTATATTAAAAGCAGCGATTGTTTTTTATAGTGGATTAACTTTAAACCAGTACGGCGTTGCCTCGCCTTGGCTCAAAGAGACATTCTCTAAGGTGCTGAAGCACCAAGTGAATCGGTTTCTGTACTGTCTGTACTGTCTTGCGGTTTCATCGCCTTGTCCTGATTTAGTTAAGCCACTATAGTCGTTGCGAGGGGGGATTATCGGACTGCTTGATAGATGATGCCCGTCGGATTGTCTCTTTTTCATAGTCGATTGGAACGGGAAAGGTCGTCTGAAAACTGATTTTCCGGTTTTCAGACGACCTTTTCGATTTTTTGCTTGTTTAAGGATAAGCAATATAAGCGTAAGCCGAGTGGTTGTGTATCGATTCGAAGTTTTCGCTTTCGATGATGAAGCTTTCGATGCGTCCGTCCGCAATCAGCGCAGTGGCTACGTCGCGCACCATGTCTTCCACGAATTTCGGGTTTTCATAGGCTTTTTCGGTAACGTATTTTTCGTCGGGGCGTTTGAGCAGGCCGTAAAGCTGGCAGCTTGCCTGCGCTTCCACGCAGTCGATGATTTCCTCGATACCGACTTCGGCGTTGGCGGTCAGGCTGACGGTAACGTGTGAACGTTGGTTGTGCGCGCCGTATTGGGAAATTTCTTTGGAACACGGACACAAAGAGGTTACGGGCACCATGACTTTCAAATTATGGCTGTATGCGCCGTTTTTGATTTCGCCCGTCAGGGTAACGTCGTAGTCCAGCAGGGATTGGATGCCGGAAACAGGTGCGGATTTTTTGCGGAAGAAGGGGAAGGAAACGCTGATTTTGCCGGAATGAGAGTTTAAAAGGGCAACCATTTCGGCAGTCAGTTTGTGCAGCCTGTCGAAATCCAAAGCCTCGGTTTGTTGCTCCATCAACGCCACGAAGCGCGACATATGCGTGCCTTTTTGGTCGGCGGGCAGAAAAACCGTCATGGTCAGGCGGGCGACGGTGGATTGGCTGCCTTCGGCGGTATTTAAAGTAATCGGAAAGCGCAGGTCTTTAATACCGACCTGGTTAATCGGCAGATTGCGTAAATCTCGGCTGGATTGCACGTCTGCAATGGCGTTCATGCGTTGTTTGTCCTTAATTGTCGGATTGTTGGGGTGTGTGTCGTTTGGAAACGGATTCATGCCGTCCGTTTTGCAAATGCGAGATTATATCACTTGCAAACCGTGTCCGCATTGATTGTTTCTATTTTTCGGATAGTGATAAAATCCTGAATTATTCATATCTTTATAAGGTTGAACCGAGATGAAATTCGCCACCAAAGCCATCCATTCCAGCTACGATTGCGACGAACACAACCGCGCGCTGATGCCGCCGATTTATCAGAACAGTATGTTCGCGCTGCACGAAATCGGCGAGCAGGTTCCCTACCGCTATTCGCGCCTGAGCAATCCGACCCGTCAGGTTTTGGAAGACACGGTTGCCGATTTGGAACGCGGGGCGGCGGGTTTTGCCTTTTCCAGCGGCATGGCGGGCATTGATGCCGTGTGGCGTACCTTCCTGCGTCCGGGCGATACCATCGTTGCCGTCGCCGATATTTACGGCGGCGCGTATGACTTGCTGGTTGACGTATATAAAGCGTGGGGCGTAAACGTCGTCTTTGCCGATTTGGGCAACCCCGACCGCTTGGACGAACTGCTTGCCGCGCACAAGGTGAAACTGGTTTGGCTGGAGACCCCGTCCAATCCGCTTTTGAGATTGGTAGACATCAAAGCGCTTGCCGCCAAAGCCCACGCCGCCGGCGCATTAGTCGGTATCGACAACACCTTCGCCACGCCGTATCTGCAACAGCCGTTGGAAATGGGCTGCGACATCGTGTTCCACTCCGCCACCAAATACCTTTGCGGACACTCCGACGTATTGATGGGCATCGTCGCTGTCAAAACCAAAGAACTGGCGAAACCGCTGCACGACATGATGGTGCATACCGGCGCGATTGCCGGCCCGATGGACTGCTGGCTGGTGTTGCGCGGCATCAAAACGCTCGCCTTGCGCATGGAGGCGCACTGTAAAAACGCGCTCGACATCGCCCGCCGCCTCGAAGTCCATCCCGCCGTAGAAAAAGTGTTCTATCCCGGCCTGCCGTCGCACGAACATTACGAACTGGCGAAAACTCAAATGCCCAAAGGCATAGGCGGCGTGGTAACGGTTTACCTCAAAAACGACACGCGCGAAGCGGCAAACAGCGTGATTAAAAACATGAAACTGGTCAAAATGGCGTCCAGCCTCGGCGGCGTCGAAAGTCTGGTCAACCATTGCTATTCCCAGTCCCACAGCGGCGTGCCGCATGATGTGAAAATGGAGATGGGCATCAAAGTCGGCTTGCTGCGCTTCTCCATCGGCATTGAAGACGCGGACGATATTTGGAACGATATTTCCAAGGCTTTGGATTCAACGTTGTAAAGATAAATAGGTCGTCTGAAAAGTGCGTAGCGGGTTTCGCTGAAGCGGTTTCAGACGACCTTTTAGCTGACCTCACGTTAGAAAGGCAAAATCATGAAAACCCTGATCTCCACCCTTATGACCGCAATCATTCTGACCGCCTGTACTTCGCCTGCTGAAAAACCGCAGCCGTCCCAACCTGTCACGTCGTCTGAAAAACCATCCGAACTGCGTCAAGCGTCAACGCCGGCTTTGGCAGCGAAATGGTTTGTGGTTTCTTTCGACAAATTCACCGAAAAAGATTTGGCGGGCAGAACAGCTTTTTTGGATTTGAGCAAAATGCCCAAGGCTCATGGCAAGATGGGTTGCAATCATTTGACGCTTCAAGCGCAGGAAGCCGGAGCGGGCAAAATTGATTTTGGTCCGATTGCCACGACGATGATGCTGTGTGAAGACATGAAGCTGGAAGAGGCTTTCTTGAACATGAAAAGCGTGTGGAACTATCGTTTTGACGGCAATGATTTGATTTTGGAGCAAAACGGCAAAACCATGCGCCTGCGCCGTCAGCCGTAAATTTTGAGTTTTATAGTGGATTAACTTTAAACCGGTACGGCGTTGCCTCGCCTTGGCTCAAAGAGACATTCTCTAAGGTGCTGAAGCACCAAGTGAATCGGTTTCTGTACTGTCTGTACTGTCTTGCGGTTTCATCGCCTTGTCCTGATTTAGTTAAGCCACTATAGTTCGGCTTAAAGGTCGTCTGAAAACCGGACAATCAGGTTTTCAGACGACCTTTCGTCAAGCGAACGGGTATAATACCTTCCGTTTCCCATCCCGCACACACAAGGATCCCCATTATGGCAGCCTCGCCCGAAGCCAAGTTTACCGAAGAAAAAGTCTTGTGGATTAAACACCATACGCCCAAGCTGATGACTTTTGCCATCAGCCGCCCCGAATCCTACCGCTTCTCGGCGGGGCAGTTTTCGCGGCTCGGGTTTCGCGACGGCGAAGGCTTTATCTGGCGCGCGTATTCCGTCGTGTCCGCCGAATACGCCGACACGCTTGAATATTTTGCCGTTTTGATCGAAGGCGGCCCCATGTCTGCGCGGTTCGCCGCCATGAAAGAGGGCGACACCATACTGCTCGACAAAACCGCTACGGGCTTCCTCCTGCCCGAACGCTTTCCCGACGGCAAGGATTTGGTCATGCTCTCCACCGGTTCGGGCATCGCGCCTTTTCTTTCCATCATCGAGCAGCCCGAAATCTGGCAGCGTTTCGACCGCTTGATTTTGGCGCACTCGGTTTCTTTCGCCGGCGAATTGATTTTCAGACGACGTGTTGAAGCATTGAAAGACCATCCGCTGATTGGCGAATATTTCCACAAATTCCGCTTCGTCCCCATTACCACGCGCGAGGAAACCGAAGGCGCGTTGAGCGGCAAGCGCATTCCCGAGCTGCTGAAAAACGGCAGCCTCGAAGCATACGCAGGATTCAAGTTCACCAAAGCAGACACGCGCTTTATGGTCTGCGGTAATCCCGCCATGGTCAAAGACACGTTCCAAGCATTGATGGACTTGGGCTTCGCCATGCACCGCAACCGCATCCCGGGCGAAATCATGATGGAAAACGGGTTTTGAGCCTGATGATCCGGTAAGGTCTTAATATAGTGGATTAACTTTAAACCAGTACGGCGTTGCCTCGCCTTGTCGTACTATCTGTACTGTCTGCGGCTTCGTCGCCTTGTCCTGATTTAGTGTTAATCCACTATAGTAAGCAAAAGAGGTCGTCTGAAAAACGGTTTGCCGTTTCAGACGACCTTTTGTTTGAATGGTTTTTCAGCCGTCGATATGGGGCGCGGCTGCTTATTCTTCACGCGGTTCTTCTAAATAATCATCCGCCTGTTGTTCGCGGGATTTCTTTTCTTTGTCCTTCTTTTTGTCCTTGTCGGGAATGGCGGCATTGATTAACGCGCCTGTGCCTTTGACAGCGATTTTACCTGCGGTCATGACGGTGGTGGCGGCCAGATTGACGGCGCTGGTGACGATACAGCCGCTGAGTGCCAAACTGAGGAACACAGGAAGAAGAAGGGATTTTATGTTCATCAATGTTCGCATCCGCATTGATGGTCGTGGTGTCCGCCGCTGCATCCGGAAGCCGCTTCGTGCCAGCTTTCGTCGTCGCCGTCGAATTCTTCCATTTCGTCGAATTCGCCGTTTTTAACCAGCGCGACAAGTTCTTCGAGGCTTTGCGCCCCTTCGACCCAAAAGCAGGGGATATCAGGCGGCGTATCGGGAGCGAGCAAGGCGGCGGTTTGATCATGCCACGCAATCCAATAGCCGTTTTCGGTGTGGACGAATTGGGCATCGGGATGAATGGTTTCTCCGGTCGTTCCGACCAGCATTCTTTCGGCAATGTCGGCTTGGTAGGGTTGAATCTGCATGATGGGTTCCTGTGAACAAAATCAGCTTTTATTGTAACGGAAAATCCATGGCGGATTATAGTGGATTAACTTTAAACCAGTACGGC
>NZ_KV800959.1:0-667 GCF_001810355.1 Neisseria sp. HMSC074B07
TAGGCGTAGCGGCGGTTGACGGCGCCGCCGGCCAGCGGGTTTTGTTTGCCGCGGGGTGTTTGTGTGCCGTTCCAAACGGTACGCTGACTTTTCAGGCGACCCATGGGGTCGTAGTCGTACAGGCTGCTGATGCTGCCCTGCGTCCTTTGGATTTCGCGGTGCAGTTTGTCGCGTTCGATGTCGGTGATGACTTCGCCGTCGAGGCTGATTTGGTGCAGGTGTCCGCTGCCATAGTACAGGTAATCGATATGGCGGCCGTCGGGCAGGATGGTGCGGATGCGGTTGCCCAACGGGTCGTATCGGTAGCCTACGGTGGCGCTTTGGCCGTTGTGGACGGTGGTTTCGCCGATGAGGCGGTCGAGTTCGTCGTAGGCGAGTTCGACGCTGCTGTGGTGGTTGCGGGCTTTGGTCAGGTTGCCGGTAACGGGGTCGTATTCGAAACGGGTGCGGCTGATGCCTTCGTCTTTGCTTTGTCCGTTGCGGTCGGAGACTTTGCGGCTTTGTTTTTCGATCAGTTGGCCGAGGATGTTGCGTTTGAACCGGTGGATGTGCCAAGTCTCGGGACGGTCTTTCAGACGACCTTCATGATTGCTTTGGCCGTATTCGGTCTGCTGGACCAGTTGTCCGGCGGCATCGTAGCCGTAGGCGGTGATTTTGCCGTCCCAGC
>NZ_KV800960.1:0-1299 GCF_001810355.1 Neisseria sp. HMSC074B07
CTGACCTTTGCCGCCGACAACGGCACGACCGGTGCGAAGAAACTGGGTGACAGCCTGAGCGTCAAAGGCGACGGCAGCATCCTGACCCGCGCCGACGAAAACGGCATCGGCTTCTCGCTGGCTGACAAGATTACCGTCGGCAAAGCAGGCAAAGGCAACAAACCGCTCGTGATCGACGGTACCGCCGGTCTGATTTCCGGTCTGAGCAACACCACCCTGGGCGGTGCGGACTTTGCCACTAAAGGCCAAGCCGCAAGCGAAGAGCAGTTGAACGCAGCCCAAGCCAACCTGGCGAAAATCCTCGGCGGTAACGCGGCCAACAACAAAGGCAACGTGACCACCACCGACATCGGCGGTACAGGCAAAGACAACGTCCATGACGCCATTGCCGCAGTCAAAGAAACTGCCGACAAAGGCTGGAACCTGAATGCCAACGACGAAACCTCGTCTGAAAAAATCGGCGCAGGCGACACCGTAACCTTTAAAGAAGGCAAAAACGTCAAAGTCAGCCGCAACGGTAAGAACATCACCGTAGCGACTTCAGACGACGTCTCCTTCGACAAAGTAACCGTAGGCGACAGCGTTCTGACCGACAACGGATTGACCGTGGGCAACGGCAAGGCAGGCAAGCCCGTCAGCCTGACCAAAGACGGTCTGAACAACGGCGGCAACAAAGTCACCGACATCGCCGCAGGCGAAGATGACACCGACGCAGTAAACGTTGCACAGCTCAAAGCAGCCGCAGCGAAAGCCACGTCCAAAGTGGACAGCGGCAACGCCAACATCGTCGTTACACCTGAGCAAAATGCCGACGGCAGCACCACTTACAAAGTGGCGACCGCACCTAACCTCAAAGCCGACAGCTTCACCGCAGGCGATACCGTTGTGAACAACGACGGCGTCAAAGTCGGCGACAAAGTGGCTCTGGGTAAAGACGGTCTGAAAGCAGGCGATGTGAACATCACTACCGACGGCATCAACGCAGGCAACAAAGCCATCAGCAACGTTGCCGCCGGTGTGAAAGACACCGATGCCGCCAACGTCGGACAGCTGAACCGTCTGACTGCCGCCGCCAAGACCGAAGTCGAAGCCGGTACCAACATCGCCGGTGTCACTAGCAAACAAGGTGCGAACGGTCAAACCGTTTACACTGTTAACGCAGACGGCGCAAGCGTCTCCGCAGGTTCCGACAACATCGTCGTAACTAAAGGCAACAAAGACGCCGACAACGTAACCGACTACGCGGTTGACCTGTCTAAAGCCGTCAAAGCCGACATCGCCAAAGGCGTCGCGGCGAAA
>NZ_KV800961.1:0-378 GCF_001810355.1 Neisseria sp. HMSC074B07
ATTTCTACGACCTGCACGACCAACTGGTTAAAGCCGAAATCTTCAAAAAAGACGGCACGAAAGAAACTTGGGCGTACACCTACGACGCCCTGGGCAGGAGGATAGGCAAAGGTCGTCTGAAAGACGAAGAAGTTTCAAACGACCTCGAAAACCAAACCCGTTTCGTTTTGGACGGTAGTCATTTACTGCAAGAAATCCACCCGGACGGCAGGTATACCTATATCTACGCCGACCAAGATTCTTACGAACCCTTGGCGCAAGTCCGCGATTGGACAACCAAAGACGGCGAAAGCCGACAACAAATCCACTACTTCCATTGCGACCAAATCGGCATCCCTAGGGAGATGACCGATAAAGACGGCAACCTCTTATGGTTCG
>NZ_KV800962.1:0-351 GCF_001810355.1 Neisseria sp. HMSC074B07
GAATTCGGCGACGACGCCTCCCTCGCCGCCAAACTGATGGCGCAACTGGGCGGACAGCCCGTCCCCAAAAAAGACGCCGCCCCGCTTTCAGACGACCTCGACAGCCAAACCCCGCTGCGGATTACCGAGTTCAAACGCGATATATTGGGACGCCTAATCCACACCCTCGCCCGCAATAACGACAAGGTTCAGGAAACCGTTTACGGCTACGACCCGGACGGCAACCTCGTCCGCGCCGCCAACCGCCACAGCATCACCTGCTTCGACTACAACGAAAACGGCCAACTCATCGCCCAGCACCAATGGAAGGTGCCGAGCAAAGAAGAGAACGCCCGAAACGGCCTGCCCGAC
>NZ_KV800963.1:0-225 GCF_001810355.1 Neisseria sp. HMSC074B07
CGGTGCGGTCGTAGCCGTAGCTGCGTTTGACGGCAGTTTGGGTATAACCCTCCGCTACTTTGGTTTTGCCTTTGCCGGCTTCCGTCAGGTCGTTGAGGGTGGCGATTTGCTTTTTCAGACGGCCTAAAGGATCGAGTTCGTAGCGGCTGACGAGTTTACCCTGTGTGCGGTAGATTTCGCGGTGCAGCTTGTCGCGTTCGATGTCGGTGATGACTTCGTCGTCGA
>NZ_KV800964.1:0-3901 GCF_001810355.1 Neisseria sp. HMSC074B07
TGAAGGCGATGTGTTTGAACCTGTTGAAAGCGGCCAACAGGCTAAGTGTGCCTGTTGCCACCTAAAAGGCGGCCCGGATGCCTGATTATGGGGCGTCCGGGGAGGATTAAGGGGGTGTTTGGGTAGAATCAGTGGATATTTGAAACGAAAACAGCCGAAAACCTGTGTTGGGGTTTCGGTTGTCGGAGGAAGGGCTTTTTTGCAAAGGTCTCAGGTCGTCTGAAAATATGTTTTCAGACGACCTCATCATTATCAGGCATTCATCTTGTCTTCAAATTCAGCCAAAATCCGCGCGACTTCTTCCGCGTCTTTGACCGCCCTTACCGCGTCAAACAATTCCTGCGCTTCTCCAAATTCTTTCTTCATCATGCCCAACCATTGTTTCAGGCGGGCGACGGGGTATTTGTTGTTCGCTTCTTTGGCGAGACACAAATGGAAAAATTGGTTTATCCACACCGAAACTTCGGCGAAATCGGTATCGCGGACGGTTTCACCGTTTTCGTATTGTTTGATTTGGCGCGCCAAATCGGGGCGGATGACGGCGCCGCGGCCGAGCATGACGCTGTTGCAGCCCGTCATTTCTTTAATACCGATATAGTCTTTGAGGCTGAACACGTCGCCGTTGGCGGTTACGGGGATGGCGACGTGTTCGCGGATTTTGCGTATCCATTCCCAATGCGCGGGTGGTTCGTAGCCTTCGACTTTGGTGCGCGCGTGTACGGTCAGGGCGCAGGCTCCGCCTTCGGCAATGGCGGCGGCACATTCGAGCGCGAGGCTTTTTTCTTCGTAACCGAGCCGCATTTTGCCGGTAAGCGGGATGTGTTCGGGCAGGCGTTGGCGCAAGGTTTTGACGATATGGTGGATGAGGTCGGGCTCTTTGAGCAGGACCGCGCCGCCTTTGTGTTTGTTGACCGTGGGGGCGGGACAGCCGAAATTGAGGTCGATTTTGTCCGCACCGAAGCGGACGGCTTCCAAGGCGTTGACCGCCATATTGTCGGCGTCGCTGCCCAAAAGCTGGACGGTACAGGGCGTGCCGGCAGGGGTCTTGTTGCCGTTGGCGATTTCGGGGGCGTATTTGAGCCAGGTGGAACGGGAATGGATGGTGTGAGTAATGCGGACGAACTCGCTGACGCATTCGTCGTAGCCGCCGATACGGGTCAGCAAATCGCGCATCACATCGTCCACCAGCCCCTGCATAGGAGCAAGGATAAGCTGCATATCGGAGGAGGTCGTCTGAAAAAAGGAAATGCGTATTGTAGCGGTATATCGGTTAAAATACACGCTTTCCACGAAGAACTGACCGCCGCCATTGCCGAACTGCCTTGATTTCCCGATTTTGATTTTTCAGACGACTCCTTTTCAGACGACCTCATCATGAACCCGAAAATTCCCGCCACAGCAGCCATGTTGGTTAAAAACTCGGAACGCTATCTGCACGAAGTTTTGACCGCGCTTCAAGACTTCGACGAAGTTTTGCTGCTCGACAACGGCTCGACCGACCGTACCTTTGAAATCGCCGAACGCTTCACCAACGTCAGTTATTACAAATACGACTTCATCGGCTTCGGACCGATGAAAAACCTCGCCGCCCGCCTCGCTCAAAACAATTGGATATTCAGCATAGACAGCGACGAAGTGGCAGATGGCGAACTGATTGCCGCCATCCGCAAAGCCGTGGCGGAAAACAAAGAACAAAACATCTTCTCGCTCTCGCGCCTGAACCACTACAACGGCCGCCTGATCAAAGCCTGCGGCTGGTATCCCGACATTATCCCGCGCCTTTACCACCGCCGGTTTACCCGTTTTTCCGACCGTCAGGTGCATGAATCGCTGATCTTGCCGCCCGATGCAAACGTCCGTCCGCTCGAAGGTCGTCTGAAACACTATTCCTTCGAAAACGCCGAAGGGCTGATTCAAAAAATGCAGCAATACAGCTCGCTCTACGCCGAAGAAAACCGCTACAAAAAAGACAGCTCGCCCTTCAAAGCCCTGTTGCACGGCAGCGTATCGTTTGTCAAAAACTACCTGCTCAAACGCGGTTTCGCCTACGGCGCGGACGGCTTGACCATTTCCATCGCCAATGCGCAAGGTTCGTACTACAAATATGTCAAACTTTACGAGCGCAACCGCAATATCAGCGTCGCCTTGATTATTACCACCTACAACCGTCCCGACGCGCTGGAGCTGGTTTTGAAATCCGCACTCGCGCAAACCCGCCTGCCCGACGAAATCATCGTCGCGGACGACGGTTCGCGCCAAGACACCGCCGAAGTCGTCGAGTTCATCCGCAGCCATACCGACATCCCCGTCAAACATTCTTGGCGGCCGGACGACGGCTTCCGTGCCGCCGAATCACGCAACCGCGCGCTGGCGCAGGCAAAAAGCGACTACGTCATCCTTATCGACGGCGACATGATACTCGACCCGTCCTTTATCGCCGACCATCTCAAGCTCGCACGCAAAGGCAGGCTGATACAGGGTTCGCGCGTCATCCTGACCCAAAGCCGCACCCAGGAAATTTTAGATTCCGGCGAATTGCCCGATTTGTCCGCGTTCAGCCAAGGCATAGAAAAACGCCTGTCCGCCCTGCGCTGCCGCAGCCTGTCCGCCCTGATCGGCAGACAAAGCAGCCGCAAACACAAAGGCATCAAAACCTGCAATATGGGCTTTTTCCGCAGCGATGCGTTGGCCGTCAACGGCTTCGACAACCGCTTTGTCGGCTGGGGACGCGAAGACAGCGAGTTCGTCGCCCGCCTCTTCCATAACGGCATGAAACGCCACAACCTCAAATTCGCCGGCATCGCCTACCACCTTTGGCATCACGAAACCGAACGCGACGCCCTGCCGCAAAACGACGCCCTGCTCAAAGCCACGCTGTCCGAACAAAAAATCCGCTGTGAAGACGGCATGGACGAGTTCATAAAATAAATCGTTTTCTGCGCGTTTCCCCCTCAAACGTCGTCTGAAACCTTTCAGACGACGTTTTACCGTCAAGCAACCGTCCGCACATCAAATCTTTACGGAAACCAAACACTTGCAGTGTTATACTATCAATACAACGACAAACTACTCACACACTACGGTTACACATCATGCCCCCCCGCCCGATTACCATCACCTCATACAACATGCACAAAGGCATGTCCGCGCTCAACCGCAAAGTCCAAGTGGACAGCATGGCGGAAGAGCTTCGCGGCATAGGCTCGGATGTCCTGTTTTTACAGGAAGTGCAAGGTCAACACCTGACCCGCAGCAGCAGGCTGCCCGATTTTCCCGAAAAACCGCATTACGATATCCTCGGCGACCGCCTTTCCTACAACCGCAGCTACGGCAAAAACGCCGTATACCCGCAGCGCCACCACGGCAACGCCATCCTCAGCCGCCTGCCGCTGGAAACCCGCCACAACCTCAACATCAGCGTCAACAAACTCGAACAGCGCGGCGTACTCCATTGCGAAGTCCTGCCCGAAGGCTGGGAAACCCCGCTCGTCTGCCTGTGCGCCCACCTCAACCTGCGTGAACCCGACCGCGCCAAACAATACCGCGCCATCTTCGAATACGTCGTGCATCACATCGACCCGCAAAGCCCGCTGATTCTCGCCGGCGACTTCAACGACTGGCGGCAAAAATCCGCCCTGTCCTTAGGCAACGCCTTGAACCTGAACGAAGTATTCGTGGACAGCAACGGCAAACGCCCCAAAACCTTCCCCGCCCGCCTACCCGTCCTCAGCCTCGACCGCGTCTATACCCGCAACTTGGAAGTCTTAGACTCCCAAATCCACAACGGCAAAAACTGGCAACGCCTCTCCGACCACTTGCCCTTAAGCGTCAAAGTCAGACCCAAACTGCCTTGACCGCACCCATGCCAAAGGTCGTCTGAAAACTGAACTGGCCCCCAAAT
>NZ_KV800965.1:0-13343 GCF_001810355.1 Neisseria sp. HMSC074B07
AGGAAGGCTATATCGAGAAACTGCACATCACCCCCGCCAATGTCCATGAGTGCAACCATCTGTCCCCTTTGTTGGAGGGTATTGCCGAAGGCACGACCGTCTATGCCGACAAAGGCTACGACAGTAAGGAAAACCGGCAACATCTGAAAGAGCATCAGTTGTTAGACGGCATTATGCGCAAAGCCCACCGCAACCGTCCGCTGACGGAGGCGCAAACCAAACGCAACCGATATTTGTCGAAGACCCGTTATGTGGTCGAACAAAGCTTCGGTACGCTGCACCGTAAATTCCGCTACGCCCGGGCAGCCTATTTTGGTCTGCTCAAAGTGAGTGCGCAAAGCCATCTGAAGGCGATATGTTTGAACCTGTTGAAAGCAGCTAACAGGCTAAGTGTGCCTGTTTGCGCCTAAAAGGCGGTCCGGATGCCTTATTATCAGGTATCCGGGGAGGATTAAGGGGGTATTTGGGTAAAATTAGGAGTGATTGGGGGAGAAAACAGCCGAAAACCTGTTTTTGGGTTTCGGTTGTTGGAGGAAAAGAAATTTTGCAAAGGTCTCAAACAGATAAAAAATAAAGGGAACATCAGCCACATCAATAAACGCCACAAAACGGCAATGACGGGCAGAAAAGGCTTTGAGAAAAACAACAAAGTTTTAGAAATAAACAGTAACAGGATTAATGATAAAGCTACTATAGACGACAATATCAAACGGATGGTTTTCATCAGCGGAATAAAGGGCAGCAAGAGCAGTTTCACAAGTTGATGACGGGAATGGGCCATAAATTCGGTTTTATTTCGGCACAAGGACAATCTCAGGTCGTCTGAAATTTTTTCAGACGACCTGTTGTCTTTATGCCGTTAAAGTTTTTTGCGAATCCAAGAAGAGAGTTTGGGCGCGCCGAACAGTAGGAAAATCCCGATAAGGAATTGGGCGGTGCTGGCGAATATACCGGCTTGGTTTTGCGTGCCGAGATTCGCCCAAATGGATGTCTGCGTGTCGGTAGAGATAGATTGTGTAAAACGATAAATAGAGAACAAGTAAATCAGTTCGGGTATGGCTTGGGAAAGAGTGTATATGCCGATCAAAACAATACCGGTCATCATCCATGGCGCAGGGTGTTTGGGAGGCTCCTGTGCGGTTTGCAGATGTTGGGGCAGCAGGCGGTTGGCAATGGTGGCAGGGAAACACCATACAAGCAGCCATGCGGCCAAATAAAAGCCGTAGATGGATAGCGGCAACAGGAGTTGTGTGCTGTTATATTCGCTTCCAGACTGGGCAAATATGGTAACGATGCTGCTGAGCGTTTGTACGATACCGATTAAAACGATCAAACGGACGGCGACGATCAGGATTTGTTTGGGGGACATGAGTTTCTTTCGTGATGTGGTGGGCTGGGGTCGTCTGAAAAAGCATTTCGGGTTTTCAGACGACCTATCATCGATTTATAAGGCTTAGATTTTTTTAACAATTCATTCCCGCAACGCCTGTCCCTGTGGCTTTTGGCAATCGTGGGTTGCGGGTCGTTTTCGTGGCAGGCGGGAACGCAGGCATCATAACAGCTTTTGTCGGAGAGGTCGTCTGAAATTTTCAGACGACCTCTCAAGCATTGCCCCGTCAGAATTTGCCTGTAAACCCAACGGTAACCGCCCGTCCCGGTGCGGGGATGGGGACGTTGGACATCGGGTCGAGGTAGTAGCGGTTGGTGAGGTTGCTGACGCTGAAGTTCATGCTCAGGTTTTTGCCGAAGTTGTAGCGTCCGTAAGCATCCAATACCAAGGCGGAACGCCAGTGGTAGGGTCTGCCCGATGCCTGCATAATCCGCGCCAAGCCCTGACGCGCCAGTTCGTCCTGCTGGCCGGTATCGACGGTGCTGTGGTAGATGCCGCGCATGCCCAGTTCCAGCCTGTTGTTGAAGCGGCGAGTGCCGACATCGAGGTTGAGCGAGTATTTCGGCTGCATGGTCTGATAGAAACGGGTGGCGCCGAAACCGCCGTCGATACATTCGGGGATGCGGTTGTTATAGACGTCATAGTTGAAGGCGGTCGATTTGTCGCAGGTGCGCTGCTTTAAGCGGTAGTTCGCGCCGAATGAGGCAAACCATTTGCCGCTGTCGATACGGCTTTGCAACTCGATGCCGCTGGTTTGTTTCTTGTCGTATTGGGTCAGGTTTTTGTTTTCGGTAATGTCGATGGCGTTTTTGATGGTGTTGTAGTAGTAGGTCAGGCGGATGTTGCCGTATTTCAGCCGTTGCCAGTAGGGCGCGAAATTGAATGAATAGCCTGCTTCCCAGTTGGTGCTGCGTTCGGGCTTCAGGTTGAATTCGGTATTGTAGGCTTCCAGCAGGTTGACGTTGGTGGTGGTCGCTTCGTAAATGCTGGGGAAGCGGGTCGCCTGCGCGAAACGGGCGAACAGGCGGCTGTTGTCGGTCAAATCGTAGCTGACGGCGATGACAGGCGACCATGCGCTGGCTTTCAGGTGTTTGGGCATGGGCCATACTTCGTCTTCGTTGGCGGGTTTTTTATAGAGGCGGTGACCGCCGGTACTGCCCATCGTAGTCGCCCGCTCTTTTTTTTGCAGATAGGGTGTTTTAACATCATCTATTGCCGCATTGGTTAAATATTTGAAATAGCTGCCTTGCAATCCCTGAGGATTGTTTACTTTTTCGTTAAATTGCCCTTGTGCGAAAACCGGCCCTTGATATTTGCCGTCGATATAGGGCGTATAGACTTCTTTCTGCCGGTAAACGGCTTCGTCGTGGTTGAAGGATGGGTTATCTACCTGTGGATTGTCGCCGTTTGCGTTGGCATAGATGACTTCGCCGGTCTGCCTTTCTCCGTTAATCGAATATCCTTTATCGTTATAGTCATAACCGTATTTGTGGCGGAATTCGTTTATCAGACGATTTGACTCGTCAACATCTTCTGTTCTCAGGATTTTCCGCACATCGTCCGCTTCTTCTTTATTTGCAATCAGTTCGTAATAGGGGATATAGCTGCCGAGGATATAGCCGTCCGAGCTTTTCCCTCCTTGCAAATCGACGGAATAAAACGGATCTTTTCTCGCCCGCCTTGCTTTTGCCAAGGCATCGTCGTAAGCCCAGAATTTGTCGTAGCGTATGCCTGCCTGAATGTTCAGGCGGTCGGTCGCCTGCCAGTCGAAAGCGACTCCCGCGCCCCATTCGTGGCGGCGTCCCGCCCTCGGGCCGGCAACGGCTGTGGCGGCTGTGGCGGCACCGATGATGTCGAAAATATCTTTGTCGTTGTTGGTGATTCGGTTGGATTCGTCCAGTTTTTCATATTGGACGTTGGCGGAGAGGGTCATGGCGAGCTTGTCGGTCAGGCGCATGCGGTTGCTGATGTCGGCGCCGGTACGGGTGGCGCGGGTGCGCTGTTCTACGCCTGATTTGACGCGGTATGCACCGGGTACAGGAGGCGGATCTTTCGGCTCTTCGGCAGGAACCAACCCTTCGGCAACCAGCTCGCGGCAGCCTATGCCTTCGCTGATGTGCCTGCCGATAAATTCGTTGGGAATCTTGTTGTGGACAAAGCAGTTCGCCCACTTATCGTATTCCTGATCGCCGTAGGTAACGGCCAAATCCGGCCCGCCGCTCTGGTGGCGTGAGCTGGTGGTTTGGGTGCGCCAGATATTCGCTTGTAAGTCTATCCAGCGGCTGCCTTCGGGCTTCCATTCGTAGCTGATTTTATGGCTTTTGGTGTCGATGGTGGAATTGAGCGTTTGCGCAGGTATGACCAGCGGCGGCCTGCCGGTGAAGTTGAACTCGTTGCTGAAGCCCAGCAATATGGCGTTGTAAAAGGGGTTGTTTTCGCCGAAACGGACGCGGGTGCGCATATGACCGAGGCTGATTTTCTGATTGTTGGGCAGATACCAGTTGTTTTTCAGCAGCAGGCTTTTGCTCGCCACGTTGCTGTTGAACACTTCTTCGCCGGGGCGGTAGAGCTTCGCCATGTTCGGTATCATGGTCGCCCCCGTATTGCCGAAATCCGCATTGTCGGGGTCGTATTCCGGATTGTTCAGATAGCCGCCCGCCCCGCGTTTGCCGCTGAAGTAATTGCCTTTTTTTCGGTCACTGTAAGCAATCAGGCCGTCTGAAATATCGGTTTTAAACGCCGCCGAAACCATGCCCGAGCGGTCGTCTTTGAAATTGCTGATTTTGCTGCTGCGGCTGCGCGGCGGGTTTTTCTCTTGAAAATCGAGTGCCTGATAAGGTTCCAACGTTCCGGCGACTGCGCCCGCCGCCCCGTCTGCCGTCGGTCTGCCCGGAATGGTGCGGTAGTCTTCAACACCGAGGTATTGCAAATTATCAACGCGGGGCTTGGCCGTATTGCCCGAAAAACTGCCTTTTATCTGAATTCCCCATTTTTTCCCTTCTGGAACAATGTCTTCCGGCTCGATGGTTTGAATGGCGACCGAACCGCCCACTCCCGATTTGACACCTCGGGTCATCGACGGCCCTTTTTCTACCGCAATACTGCGGAACAGGGCGGGATCAACGTAGTTTCGGTCGGCAACGCCGTAATTGTTCATCCATACGTCGACGGTCTGTTCCATTCCGTCAATGGTAACGGGGATACGGCCTTTTCCGGCGATGCCGCGAATGCTAGGCGTAATCGCGCTGCCCGCATTGCGCGTATTCATGTTGTACACGCCGTTGAGCCCCTTGAGGATGTCGCCGGCGGCATCGGGGCGGTAGCGTTCGAGGTATTCTTTGCCGAGATAGGCATTGGAGACGTTTTTGCTGTATTGCTGCGCTTCGCCTTTCTGGTCTTTGGTCAGGCGTTTGCCGCGGACTTCAACAGCATCGAGGACGGCAGTTTCGGGTGCAGTCGCATCTGCTGCCCACAGGTGTGGGCTGTACCACAAAATACTGAGGCAGGCGACGATGGTTTTGAAGGGGTAGTTTCTCATGTGATGACTCCTTGTATTGTCTTTATAACAGGCGCTCCGTCGGGTGTGGACGGTAATCAATCTTCAAGGAGTGGTTTGTAGAATGTGTTTTATGTTTTTATGATTGGGATTTTTGAGTAAGGATATTTGCTGTTTTTTTTGGATATTATAAGTTTTTGAAAAAATTTTATAAGTTTTGTTCCTTTGGTGGTGCGTTTTACCGATAAACGGGATCGAAAACGTCGTCTGAAAACGGCGTAGCGGGTTTTCAGACGACGTTTTTGTTGTTCAGAGGGCTTCGATTTTTTTCAACAATTCCCGCAAAGCCTGCCCCCTGTGGCTTTCGGCGTTTTTGATTTCGGGATCAAGCTCGGCGGCGGTGCAGTTGTGTTCGGGCAGGTAGAAATGCGGGTCGTAGCCGAAGCCGTAGGTTCCTGCGGCTTCTGTCTGCCATTGGCCGCGCCAGATGCCTTCGGCGATGATGGGCTGCGGGTCGTTTTCGTGGCGGACGAGGACGAGGACGCAGACGTAGTAGCAGCTTTTGTCGGCTTGGTAGGCGAGTTCGTCTGAAAGGCGCTTGTTGTTGGCGGCATCGGATTTGGGATTTGCTCCAGCATAGCGGGCGGAGAGGACGCCGGGTGCGCCGTTTAATGCGGTAGCGCAGATGCCGGAGTCGTCGGCGAGCGCGGGCAGTCCGCTGTGTTTGGCGGCGTGGCGGGCTTTGGCGAGAGCGTTTTCAACGAAGGTGTGGTACGGCTCGGGGCATTCGGGCGTGTCGAACTGCGATTGCGGCAGGACTTCGATGTTCAAATCGGCGAAGAGGCGGGAAAATTCTTTGAGTTTGCCTGCGTTGCCGCTGGCGAGGACGATTTTGTCGAACATGGGTTTTCCTTAATGGGGTTCGGTTTGTTGCGAGCGCATGATTTGTGCGCGGGCTTTATGGCGGATGTAGAGGGCGAGGCTGCCGATTTGGGCGAAGACGGCGCCGAAGGCGAATAGGAAGGCGGCGACGGCGAATTGTTTGCTTTGGATGGAAAGCAGGTAGGCGCCCAACGTTACCAATGCGATGAAGAGCAGGGTGAAGAGGATGGTCAGAATGAGGAAGGTTCGGCGTTTGGTCATTGGTTTTGTTTGTTTCTTTTAGATTTCAGGTAGCCTTAACGGCAGATGGGGGAAGCTTGCTTCCGCTCACAGCCGCACATTGTGGCAGGCTTCGTACACTGGCAGCAGGCGGTGCAGGGTTTCGACTAGCCAGGTCGCGCTGCCAGCCGTTGCACCAGCGTTCGATATGCGGCGGGGCAAAGCCCGCGCCCAGTTGTGAGGCTACCTGTAAAACCAACGTGCGCCACACTTGCCACGCGGCTTTGTAGTCGGCCTTGCTTGGTTTGCGCTTCGGTTTCGGGCTGGTATTGGCGGATTTGGGCGAACTGGAAAAATGGGCGTTGGAATAGGTCGCAGCTTTGCGGGGTGAGCATGATGGTTTGGCGGGGCATGAAAAAGGGAGAGGCTACCTGAAAAATAGATTTTCAGGTAGCCTCAAACCGGTTTGGCATGCATCCGAAACGGAAAATTTGAGCGGTTACATACCTTGGGTTGGTGGCAGTGTTATTTCAACTTGGCTGCCAATTTGTCGAATTTTTGTTTGATGTCGGCCTTGAAGGCTTCCACTTTCTCTTTGCGCTCGGCTTTGCGCTGTTTTTTCCACGCTTCGTGTGCCTGACGTGCCACTTCTTCCTGCGCTTCTATTGCTGCCAATACGTCCTGTTGGGCAACGGCTGCATCTTGCCGGAGAATAACGGTTTTGAAACGGTGGAAGAAGGCATCCAATACAGCTTCGTCGGATTCTTGCGCCAAAATAATGATTGCAGTACTGCCGTTATCCAGTTTTTTGGCTGTATTTTCCAGCAACAACCCCTCTCCCAATGTTTGGGCAGTGCCTGCATCACTGCCGATGAGTGCGCCAGTAGCTCCACCCAACAGAACACCGATAGGACCGCCGAGAATGCCGATCAGTGAACCAATGAGGCCGCCCGTCCATGTGCCTTCGACCGTATTGGCGGTAAAGTCGGTGCTTTCTGCTGGGATAATCAGACCATTTTCCTTTTTAATCAAAACGGCTTGTGCCACCAAAGCATCTGTTGTCTGCGAGTAAGCTTTCAATTCAGAAAAGGCTTGATAAGCTTCGCTGGAGATGTTGAATAAGACAACGATGATGTTTTGTTTCATAAGTCTACTCCCGTGGGTTGAAAGATTTAAGAACATACAAGTTGTATGCGGTGTCAGTGTAAATTGCAAGGGGGGGGGGAGCAATGCGGCAAACAAAACTTTACCTATGTAAAGCCTGTAGAACCGGCAAACGGATAACGAACAATACCCAGCCTTAATGGGATTCGGTTTGTTGCTCACGCATGATTTGTGCGCGGGCTTTGTGGCGGATGTAGAGGGCGAGGCTGCCGATTTGGGCGAAGACGGCGCCGAAGGCGAACAGGAAGGCGGCGACGGCGAACTGTTTGCTTTGGATGGAAAGCAGGTAGCCGCCGAGCATGATGAGTGCGATGAAAATCAGGGTGAACAGGGCAGTCAGCAGGAGGTAGGTTTTTTGTCGGTTCATGATTGGGGACGTTTTTGATAAAGGGCGGATGCGTGGTTTGGGTTGTCCGTTTGTTGTTAGATAGGGATGGCGTCGGTTTGGGAATGGGGGAAGGGTTTGTGGGTTGATGAGGTCGTCTGAAAACTTGACAATCGGGTTTCAGACGACCTTTTGTGTTTATACGAGCTGTTCGCCCCAGTGGAGTTTTTGGCGCAGGGTTCGGAAGTATTGGTAGTCGGTGGGATGGAGGATGCGCAGGGGGTTGTGGTAGCGGCGGATGATGATGCGGTCGAGGTTTTGTACGTCGATGAAGGATTGTCCGTCGAAATGGACGCGGGCGTCGCCGCTTTGGGTAACGAGGATTTCGATTTCGGAGGTGTCGGGGATGGCGATGGGGCGGTTGGTCATGGATTGGGGGCAGATGGGTACGAGGGTGAAGGCGTGCAAGCCTGCCTGCATGATGGGGCCGCCGGCAGCAAGGGAGTAGGCGGTGGAGCCGGTGGGGGTGGAGACGATGAGGCCGTCGGAGCGTTGGGTATAGACGAATTCTTGGTTGATGAAGACTTCGAACTCTATCATTTGTCCGGCACCGCCGCGCGAGAGGACGGCGTCGTTGAGGGCGAGGGCGCGGTGAAAGGTTTGTCCGTCGCGGACGAGGGC
Source organism: Neisseria sp. HMSC074B07 (assembly GCF_001810355.1). Lineage (NCBI taxonomy): Bacteria > Pseudomonadati > Pseudomonadota > Betaproteobacteria > Neisseriales > Neisseriaceae > Neisseria > Neisseria sp. HMSC074B07. Next base: position 8,158 of record NZ_KV800965.1, read on the forward strand.
GGCTTCGATGAGGATGCGCTCTTCGGGCAGGTATTTGCCTTCGAGAACGGGCAGCAGCTCTTCGGTCATGTTTTCGCGGGGGATTTGGGTGAGGAAGCCTAAATGCCCTTGGTTGATGCCGATAACGGGTACGGCGCGGGGGGCGATTTCGCGGGCGACGGAGAGGAATGTGCCGTCGCCGCCGAGGACGATGACGAGGTCGCAGTGTTTGCCCAAGTCGGATTTGCTGACGATGTGGCAGCCGACGGTATCTTGAACATAGATGCAGCGTTCTTCTATGCCGATTTCGTCCAGATAGACGGTGAGGCCGTGTCCCTGCAGGAAGTGGATGAGGGTGTGGGCGGTGTTTTGGATTTCGGGGGTATTGGGGCGGGTTACGATACCGATGTTGTGAAACGGGCTGTTCATAGGTATGGGGTCGTCTGAAAATTAGTCTATCCAGATGTCGCGTTCGAGCCGGTCGAGGCGTTCGTTAAGGCGGGCAACGTCGTCGCGCAGTTTGTCCACTTCTTCCATCCAGGCGGACAGGGTGGCGGCGTCGATGACGGGAGATTCGGGTTCGCGGGAAAAATCGCTGATTTGCTCGGCTATGCTTTGCCCGATTTTTTTGACGGTTTGCCCGATGTTTGCGGCGCGTTCGCTGATGCTGCCTGCGAGTGAATCGCCGAAGATGCGGGCGAGGTCGTCTGATGCGTAGTAGCGCAGGCTGCCGAGTATGGGCAGAACGGTCATGCCGAGCATGAGGTCGCCTTCGAGGCTGATGTCGCCGACGCCGGGTTCTTGTCCGGTCAGGATTTTGCGGATGGCGCTTTGATGGAAGGTGATGAGGGTGTCGGCGGGTTGGTCGGCGGTTTCGAGGAAGCCGTCGTGATTGATGCGTCCGGTCAGTCCGAATCCGGCGAGGTTGAGGCTCAGGGTTTTGCCTGACAGGCGGGACAGGTCTTGTTGATGTTCCGGATTTTGCTGTATCAGGTGGTTGATAACGGGAAATAGGGCGGACATAGGGTGTTCTCGATACTTTCGGGCTTAGGGTTGTTAAGTAAGACTGTGTTTTTTGGTTTTGGTTTTGCCGCTGCCGAAAGGTCGTCTGAAACGGTCGCGGAGCGCCAATTTTACAGGCTTAATCCGTCGGCGGAAACGGTATTTACAATTTTGCCGTCACCGGTGCCGTCGGGCGCGAAATTGGGCGGCGGGAGGCCGAGTTTGGTGGCTTCGGCGGTGTAGAAATCGCGGCGGGTCGGATGTTGCGGTTCGACGATGTTGCGGATGCGTCTGCCGTTTGGATGGAGGGTCGTCTGAAACAGGGTTTCGACGGCGATGTCGCGGTGGACGATATTGACGAGCCGGTTGCCGCCCGGGATGTTTTGCTTTTGAACAAGGCGGCTGACGGGATGGCGTTCGGCACAATAAAGCCCGCCCAGACGCAGGATGTCAATGTTCGGCACGCCGCTGTCGAGCAGGTATTGTTCGGCAGCAAGGATTTGGCGGGCGGACTCGGTTTGCGGATCGGGTGCGGAAGTTTCGTCGCATTCGCGCGCTTTATCGCCGTAAACACTGGTGCTGCTCGTGAAAATCAGATGTTGCACGTTACACGCTCGGGCAAGTTCTGCCCATTGTTTGACGGTATCGGCGTAATGCGTCAGCGAGGATGGCGGCAAGAGGCAGAACCAAACGGGTTTGTCTGCGTGTTGCCGCCAAAAGCTTGTATCGCGGGCAAGGTTCGCGCTTTGAAACACATTGTCTTGATTGAGGTCGAGGGTGTCGAGGTGTATGGGCAGATTAATATCGTCCGAAGTCAGGCTGCGCTTGACGGCGGCGACGCGGCTGCCGTTTTCGTAGAGTTTCTGCGCCAAAGGGCGGCCGAGATAGCCTAGGCCTAAGATAGATGCGTCGGGGGAGGCGGAAGGAGGGGTATGTATCATGTTTATAGATGAATGCCGTCTGGAAATAGGCTCAGACGGCATGGAAATTATGACTGCGCACCGCCTATTTTCCGGTCGTATTCCTCGCGGTGTTCCGGCAAGAGGTAGGGACGCAGAAGGCTTAAGGTACGGCGGATGCCGCGTGCTTTGGAGTCTTCGGTCAGCTTGGTGCGCCCGCGCAGGGAGCTGTCGAAGTCGAACCAGTATTTCGTGACCATCCACATATTGACGGCGAGGTCGTTCATGGCGGTTTGGTCGGCTTGGATGATGTTCAGGCCGTTGAGCTGGGTAAGCAGGTTGACCAAGAGCGGGGAGACTTTGGCTTGGGTGAAGGTATTGTGTTCGCCCAATAGTTCGGCACTACGCGCAAGCAGGGTGTTTACGTCGCTGAACAGGAAACGGTATTCCCACATGACGTCGTAAATGCCTGCCATATAGTTGATGGAGTCTTCCACATCGGACGGCAACACGGCTTCATTCAGGTATGCCAGCAGGGCTTCGCTGTAACGTTTGAACAGTTGGACGATGATTTCGTCTTTGTTGCGGAAGTGGTAATAAAGATTGCCCGGACTGATGCCCAAATGCGCCGCGATATGGTTGGTGCTGATGTTGCGCTCGCCTTCCTCGTTGAAGAGCGTCAGGCTGGCGTCGATGATGCGGGTGTAAGTATTGGTTTTTGCAATGCGGGTCACGGGCATACTCCTTGGATTTACAGGCTGTACGAAGCGGGCAGCCAATTGGGTTCGGCGTGTAATTCTACCTGAAATCGAGTAAATACTGTATCGCAGACATGTTGCGCCAGATGCCAGACGTCGTCTGAAGAAGCATTGTTTTTGTTCACCAAAACCAAAGCCTGCCTGTCGTGTACCGCCGCGCCGCCGATTTGGAAGCCTTTCAGACGGCATTGGTCGATCAGCCAGCCGGCGGCGAGTTTGACCGAACCGTCGGGCTGCGGATAGCGCGGCATATCCGGATGCTGCTGCAACAGGGCGGCAGCTTTTTCCGCGCTGACGACGGGGTTTTTAAAGAAACTGCCGACATTACCAAGTACGTTAGGATTAGGCAGTTTACTGTTGCGGATTGCACACACTGCATCGGAAACGTCTTTCGCCGTCGGCATTCTGCCCGCGCTCAGTTCGGCAACGGCGGCCGCCAAATCGCCGTAACCCAAATTCGGCTCGAAACGCTCTTTCAGGGCGAACACGACCGAAACAATCACATAACGCCCTTTGCCTTCCTGCTTGAACAGGCTTTCGCGGTAGGCGAAGCGGCAATCGGCATTGGCAAGCTCGACAAAGGTTTCCGTATCCAAATCGAAGCAGCGCACGCTGTGAATCACGTCTTTAGCTTCCACACCGTATGCACCGATGTTCTGCACGGGCGACGCGCCGACCGTGCCCGGAATCAGGCTCAGGTTTTCCAGGCCGTTCAAGCCCAGCGCGACAGTGTGCAGGACAAAGTCGTGCCAGATTTCGCCCGCCTGCGCTTCGATGTAAACGAGGCCGTCTGAACGCGCAATCTCGCGTATGCCTTTGTTTTCCATATGGACGACCAGCCCGGCGTAATCCTGCATCAAAAGGATGTTGCTGCCGCCGCCGAGCCATAAAACGGTATCGCGGTCGAACTCGGGCAATCGGACGATGTCGTGCAACTCGTCGGCGTGTTCGAGCGCGATAAAGGCTTGGGCTTGGGCGCGAAGACCGAAAGTGTTGTAAGGGGTGAGGTCGGTTTGGTATTGGATGGGTTGCATGGGTTTAAACTTTAAAATGGGTATTGTCAGTGGCGGGCTTCAGCCCATTGTTTCGATATTTTAATCGGCGGAGTTTTCAGACGACCTTATGCGAGCTGACCATCTCCCTGCTGCACAATTCCAAGCACCACACCAAGGCGACGGCGGCGATGGTGAGCGAGGCAATCAATGCCGTCCAGAAGCCGTAAATGCCCATATCGAAACGGTAGGCGAGCAGGTAGCCCGGCAGCAGGCCGCAGCCCCAGAAGGCGGCAGCGTGGATGAACATCGGCACCTTGGTGACTTTGTAGCCGCGCAGGGCGTAGGACGCGATACATTGGGTGAAGTCTGCCGGTTGGAACAAACCGGCGAACAGCAGGACGGTGGCGGCGATGCTTAAAACCGCCGGATCCTTGTTGTACATGCTTGCCAGCGGGGAACGGAATAATACTAATGAAAGCACGGTAATCACGGCAAGCACCCAGCCCGACACCAGCGACACGCCCGAAATATAACGCGCCCGCGAAAATTCGCGCCGCCCCAGCGAAAAGCCGATGCGCACCGTTCCTGCCGAGCCGACGCTTTGCGGAATCATATAGAGAATCCCCGACAAACTGATGCCGACCTGCTGCGCTGCTACATAATCCTCGCCGAAGGGCGCAATCAAAAACACGATAAACGAAAACGCGCTGGCTTCCAAAAAATAAGACAGCCCGATGGGTGCGCCGATTTTCCAAATCTGTTTGAACACCGCCCAATCCGGCTTGCCGAATTTTGCCGTCAGTCCGAACGGGCGGAAGAATTTTTCCTTGGTGATATAAATCCACAATGCCAGCGCGCTGAACCAAAACACCGCCATCGTCGCCAGTCCGCAGCCCGCACCGCCCAAAGCGGGCATACCGAATTTGCCGTAAACGAAAATATAGTTCAGCGGCACGTTCAACACAAACGCCGCGAAGCTGACCAACATAATCAGGCGTGGGCGGTTCAGGCTGGAAGCGTAGGCGTGTAAGGCGCGGTGCACCATTGCCGCCGGCATCGCCAGACTGGTGAACAACATATACTGCGCCATCGTGCCTTCGACATAATCGCTCAAGGTCAGCCAGTTGCGGAACGGCGTAATCGCCGTCCACATCAATACCATGCCGAAAATCCCCAAAAACAGCCCGAACCAAATCCCCTGCCGCCCCGTTTCGCCTACTTCGTCGGTTTTACCCGCGCCGTAAAGCTGGGCAATCAGCGAGTTCAGCGCCGCCATAATGCCCATAAACGTAATATAAACCGTGGCAAACGCGCTGCTGCCCAACGCCACCGCCGCCAAGTCCTCCGTACTCGCATCGCCCGCCATCACGGTATCGACAAAACCGATGCCCACCTGCGCGACCTGCGCCAGCAGCATGGGCAGGGCAAGGGCGGTCAGCAGGCGGACTTCTTTCAGGAAGACGGAAAAGGAAAAGCGGTTGAGGTCGAGCAGCATAAGTGTTTGTAGGACTTTAAAAAAAGCGGAAATATAGTGGATTAACTTTAAACCAGTA
>NZ_KV800965.1:13443-18985 GCF_001810355.1 Neisseria sp. HMSC074B07
CTTGTCCTGATTTAAAGTTAATCCACTATAAAAGAAACAGGTCGTCTGAAAAAAGACGGCCTGTTCCGTATGGGCATGGGATGCGACATTATAGTGGAAACGGAGGTCGATTGACAGCGTGCTCAGGCAGCTTTTCAGACGACCTCTTGCGCATCAAAGCAAAGGCTGCTGCCGCACGATGGCGCGGATGACGGCGCGGTTGGGGTGCAGGGCGGTGCGCAGGCGTTGGGACAGCGGCTGGGGCAGGCCGAGGATGTCGGCGGCAATGGCGGCGGCGCAGACGGGGGCAGTGGCGAGGCCGCGCGTGCCGTGGGCGGTGTTGATGTAGGCGTTCGGCAGGTAGGGGCAGGGGACGTTGTCGAGGCGGTAGTTTTTGTCCAACGCGAGTTTGGCGTAGGCAGTCTGCATGACGGCGATGTCGCCGAGCGCGCCGACAACGGGCAGGTGGTCGGGACTGTCGCAGCGCAGGGCGGCGTGTCCTTGCGGCGGGGTAGAGAGGTCGTCTGAAACCGAGCAAAGCGGGTTTTGTTCAAACAATGATTGCGCCAATGGCGGGTTGAGTTGTTGCAGGGCGGCGCGGTTGGCGGTTTCTTCGTGCGGGTGCCAAGCGTCGTCGTTGCTGTTGAGGACAAAGGTTGCGCCGTAGCAGTGTTGCCCCCGCCAGCTCGGGCTGATGTAGCTTTCGCCGGATAGGGCACAGCGCAGGCGTTCGGAAAAACCGCTTGCCGCCACTACGCCGGTTTGTCCGCGGATTTGGCGGAAAGGCAGGGCGGAGACGTTGGCGTCTGCGGCGTTCGGGCTGTGCGCGCCCATGCAGTAGATGATGTGGGTTGCGCTGAAGCTGCCGCGCGGTGTGTGTGCTGTCCAGTTTGCGCCGTCGTATTCAGCGGAGGATAGGGGCGTGTCTTCGTGCAACGCAATCAGCGGATGAGCCAGCAAGGCGCGGACAACGGCGGGCGGGTTCAGCCATACGCCCTGCGGCCAGTAGAGGCCGTCTGAAAAGACGTCTATGCCTGCGATTTGCGCGGCTTCGTCGGCGGACACGCTGCGGTAAAGGTGGGTGTGATGTTGCTGCAAACCCAATGCCTGATTGCGTTTGCGTTCGGCTTCGTCGAAATTGAGGTGCAACACGCCGTCGCCGCCCCATGCGTCGGAATCGGGCAGCAGGTCTTGCAGCAGGCGGCGGGTATAGCCGTAGCCTGCCAGCAGCAGTTCGGTCTGCTCGGTGTCGTGCGGCGAGATTTTGGCGTAGAGCAGCCCTTGGCGGTTGCCGCTGCCGCCTTGCGCCGCTTTGCCCGCTTCCAAAACGGTAACGCGCACGCCGTGTTCCGCCAGTTTACGCGCGGTCGCGGCTCCGGCAATGCCCGCGCCGATAACCAGCGCGCTTTCGGGCGGGGTGATGGCTTGAGGTCGTCTGAACCAAGGTTTGACGGGCTTGGGCGCGGCTTGCGGTACGGCTTCGGTCTGCCATTTGATAGGGGCGAAATGTTCGTACAGGCTGTCGGCGCGGTGCGGCGGGACAAGCCAGATATGCACGTCGGGCAACAGGTTTTCCAGAAAGTTGACGCTGTTGAACTGAAGGCATTTCACGGCTTGGTCGAGGCGGGTTTTCAGACGACCTTCCAGTTCGCTCGGAGCATCGGACAAAGGAAAATCAGGAATGCGGTTTTCGCTCAGACAGGCGACCAGATGCAGCGGCGCAGGATGAGTTTCGATCACGCGGGCAAGTTCGGCGGGGGCGGGCGGGGTGTTCCAAGCTAGGATGGGCATGGCGGGGTCGTCTGAAAAAAGGTTGATTACTGAGGCGCTGTCTGTCGGCTTGCCTTAATGCTTTTCTCCCTGCTCTTTGGTCGGCTCTTTGGTTTGAACCGGCGTAACCGGGAAAAACAATATCAGCGGGTTGGCTTTAATCTGCTGCCAGAAACTTTTGCACAAATTGCCGACGCTGCCGATTTTCGTGCCGCGCGAACGCAGGGCAACGAAGAGGGCGAGGGTGAAGCTGACGATGAGGTTGACCAAGCCGATGGCGAGGACGCTGCAAATGCCGAGCATGAATGTACCCAAGCCGACGTTGCCGCTGACGGCTGCATAGCCGAGGTTGGCGGAGGAGAAGGCGACATGGCGGATGTCCAGCGGCAGGCCGAGGAGGTGTCCGAAGTAGCCGGTCATGCCCAAGAGCATACCGAAAATGAAGTTGCCGACCAGCGAGCCGTAGTGTTTGTGGATGTAGGCGGCGAGTACGCGGCGGGGTTTGGGGCGCATGATTTTGCGCAACAAGGGGTTGAAGGGCAGTCGTTGGCGCAGGTTGAGGTAGTCGGCACGGTTGTCGAAGAAGCCTGCGATGATGCCGGAACAGAACAGCCACAAGCCCGCAATAGCGGCATACCATAGGGTCGGATGATTGATGATGTCTATGGATTTGAACTGGTAGGCGGTGGTGTGTGCATCGAGTATGGGCTGTTGGTACAGATGGGCATAGCCGAACGATATGGCGCACGCCAAAAGGATGGCGATGGAAACGTTGCCGAAGACGGCGACGCTTTGGGAGCGGCATACGTCGATAAGGAGCTTGGCGAGTTTGTTGTCCACTGCTTTGCCGCCTTCGTTGAGATCGACTTGTTCGGCGAAGCTGGCGGCGGTCATGGCAGGCTGTTTGGTGGCGACGGTACAGTGCAGCATATGGATGATCATGAAGCCTATGCCGTAGTTGAGCCCTGACAGCAAGGAGGTAACGAAGGGGCTGAAGCCGAGTGTGCCGATGTGGATTTTGTGCAATGCCATCAGGGCGATGATGACGCCGCCACCCGCCGCGGAGTAGAACATTTTGAAATATTCTTTGCGGTTGCGGGTGATGTAATGCTCGCCGTGGTGGCTTTTGTTTTCGGTAATGCTGCGGGCGAGCATGCGTATGCTGCTGCGGCGCAGGTGGCGGGTACTGTACTGCTCGACCGCAGCGTAGATGAGGGAGTTCATCAGGGTGATGGTCAGGCGGTTGCGGTTGCCGGCATCGGTTTGGATGTCGGTGAGCAGTTTCAGGCGATCTACGGTCTGCTGGAGCCGTTCGAGCAGGTGGGCGACTTTGACGGACGAGCCTGAACCTGCACCCGTCCCTTTTCGGCGCAGATAGTCGATCTGGCTGCAACATTGGTCGAACATGACTTCGAGGTGGGCGGTGTCGTAAGGAGTGGTGTCGTTGCGGTAGTGTTCGACCAGTTTGGCGGTTTCGCGCTGGAGGGCGACGAAGGGCGAATCGGCTTCGAGCAGGCGCGGGGCGATGCGGATGAGGTCGGGTTCGATGGCTTCGGAGGCAATCCAAATGGCCAGCATTTCGATGGCGCGCAGACGGGCGTCAACCAACTGGCGGCAGGCGTTTTGCAGCAAGGCGGGATCGGCGCTGGTGCGGATCAGGTCGTACAGGCTCAACCATTGGCGGATGCTGAGGGTTTGCAGCCATTTGTCGTCGTTTTCGGAGTGGAAAAGGTAGAGGAACACTTCGCGCAGGTTGGCAAAGTCTTTGTAGGACGGGCTGAAGCGTTCGTAGATGCGTATGCCCATCTCGCGGGTAAAGCTGTGGCGCGAGAAGATGCCGAGTTTGATCAGCGCGGGATAGATGTGGACTTGAGAAAGCCAGTGGTAGAAGCGGCTGCTGAAATTTTTTGCGAGTTCTTCGTCTTGTTTGAGCGTGGCGATAATCAGGTCGAAACGTTCTGCCGCCTGTTTTTTGCCGCCGCGCCGCAAAAATTTGATTAAGGCATTCAGAATAAGGACGAAATCGGTGTCGGTCAGACTCTTCGACAGAAGAGGATGTAGATTTTGGTGAGTAATTTTTTCCATTGCGGTATTTTTACACAAAACGGCGGGTTTGATAAGTTCGGGTAATTTATGCAATCCGCGGTAAGTACCGTCGATATTATGAAGCCGTGCCTGATGGTTTATACCATCTTTGTTTTTTAAGGTCGTCTGAAAACCGTTTTCAGACGACCTCTTGTTTATTTCAGCATCTCTTCGGGAATGTTGCAGACGGGAATCGGATTGACTTTGTGTTGCATGGCTTTGTGCAGGCGGGTGTAGATTTCCAAGACTTCGCGCTGCCTGCCTTCAAAATCTTCGGGACGGTGCGTGCCGTAAATGCTCATCGCCCATTCGAGTTCGGGATAGCTTGCGCCCATCTGTTCTTCGTCCGTACGCTCGGTATCCCAAAGCCCGTCGGTCGGCACGGCTTTTTGGATGGACTCGGCGATGTCCAGTTCGGCGGCAATTTGATAAATCTGCGTTTTGGTCAAGTCTGCAATCGGGCTGATGTCCACGCCGCCGTCGCCGTATTTGGTGAAAAAGCCCACGCCGAAATCTTCGATTTTGTTGCCCGTACCGGTAACCAGCAAACCGTTTAGCTGACCGTAATAATAAAGCGTCAACATCCGCAGGCGGCTGCGGGCGTTGGCAAGCGCAAGCTGTTTGGCGGGGAACTCGGTTTCATCGACCTCGACATCGGCGGCAAAGGTATCGAAAGTCGGCGTCAAATCCACGCGCATCCCGCTGACGTTGGGAAACGCCTGTTCCAACCGGCGGATGTGTTCCTGCGCGCGGCTGACTTGGTCGGCTTTTTGGCGGATGGGCATTTCAAGCAACAGAACCTTCAGCCCCGTCCGTGCCGCGATGGCGGAAACGACTGCGGAATCGATACCGCCGGAAACGCCGACGACAAACCCTTTGGCGTGTGCGGCGGCGGCATAGTTTTTCAGCCAGTCGGCAATATGGCGGATAACGGCTTGGGTCTGCATAGTCAGGCTCCTGATTTGAAAGGGGGAATCATACCCGATTTTGAAAGGCTGCGGCATATGGATCAGGCAGGTCGTCTGAAAACACAGGTTTGGCATTGCGAAACCGAATGCAGTGTCTGCAACATGGTCGGTTTTAGGTTTTCAGACGACCTGTGTGATGAACGGCTGGCTCCCGTGTTTTAATGAGATTTTTTGTTTGACTTGTCTTTATATCGATAGATTTGCAGATTGGTTGACCTGCCGCCCTTGAAAGAATTGATTTCATAGGTAATGCCATCATACACAGCGCGCGTGCTGATCAGCTCTTCATTCAGCGGCTGTTTCTGTTTAAAGGCTTTGATGTTTTGGATATGTTTGTCCAACAGGTTTTTAAACAAGTTGTCCGGTTTGTTTTTATGGTTGATGGTGGAAATGATTAAATCGGGGATGGTAGTATCTTGAAAGATCAGGCCGTTATACCCAATCAAAGCATCCACACCGTCTACCTTGTTATTGACATGATATATATCGACACCGTACGGACATTCCGGATTGGCAAAGTCTTTTAAAACTATTGTTACAGAAAAAAGATTGGCAAGGTAGTCAGCGGCGCTATACATGTTTTTCTTCCCGAAATTTCTTTTAAAGATTTCGTTATTGCTGTTTTCGATAAAGCCTAACTCTTGCAATTTGGGGACAATCAGTTCTTTGTTCATGGGGATAGGCAGGCGTTTAACTGCCTCGAAATGCGTAGCAACTGTATTTTTCACCCCGTCGGGCAA
>NZ_KV800966.1:0-762 GCF_001810355.1 Neisseria sp. HMSC074B07
AACTCTAAAACAAGGTTTCAGACGACCTTTGATTGGCTGCCGTTTATCGTGTAAGGAAATAATATGCCGGATAATCTATTGCCACTCGATTATGACCTAGGTTTGAGAAAATCTTTAAGAAGGGTGGCGATCATACTGTTCATTTTATCCTTGTGTTTGCCCGCTGTAGGCGGAGCGATAGGTTTGGTAATTTGGATGACAGGTTTGACTGTTTTTTGGTATCCGGCGAGCTGGCCTACATTTGCCAATGTGATTTTTTTTGTTTTATATATCAGATTGAAGGATGATAAAGAAACCTTATATTTGTTCCCCTGTTTAATGTTAATCTTGATGATACCGGGGTCGATATTTGTGTTACCCGGTGTATTTGGTTGGGGATATGTGGTTTGGGTGATGTCGGGTATGCTTCTATGTGCAGATTGGTTATGTAGCCTTATGCCGCACAAACAGCGTCTGATTGTCAGGTTGGCAATCATGGTTTGTCTGATATGGGCTGCCGGCTTAATAGGGCTTGGGCAGTATCAGCAAAACTCAAACGATCAGGATATCTTTGAAGATCTCTATTTCAGTGTGTTTTACAATCCGTTAGGTATTATGAGATAAGTTTCGTATCAGCATTGAAAAGACAAAAAACGGTTGCAACCATGTTTGAAGGCTTTTTGAGATTGAACGGTTTACGATGGAGTTCTGAATAACGCTGATTAGTCGATTTTTGATTTAAACTCTTTTTCGGCGCATGGCTTGCCACCACGCAGCATCTGC
>NZ_KV800966.1:862-1502 GCF_001810355.1 Neisseria sp. HMSC074B07
TCTCTATTTCAGTGTGTTTTACAATCCGTTAGGTGTGATGAGATAAGTTTCGTATCAACAGTGAAAAGACAAAAAAAACGGGTGCAACCATGTTTGAAGGCTTTTTGAGATTGAGTGATTTACGATGAAGTTCCGAATAACCCTGATTGGTCGGTTTTTGGTTTAAACTCTTTAAAATCATAATATTGCTATAACTCATTTTATCGTCTGGACTTTGAATGGGTAATGTTTTGCTGAATTTTGGCGGTAAAGTGCTTGACAGTTTTTTCAAGTATCTGTATAGTTCTACTTTCTGACGCGGGATGGAGCAGCATGGTAGCTCGTCGGGCTCATAACCCGAAGGTCGTAGGTTCGAATCCTGCTCCCGCAACCAAATTTTCAAGCCCTCGGTTCTATCGAGGGTTTTTTCTTGGCTTGATTGCCGGGGTAAGTGAATCCCTATACCTTAAGAAGGTCGTCTGAAAACTTGATGTTCGGGTTTTCAGACGACCTTTTTGCGTCAATCATTTTCGTGGACAGAGTCCACGCTACGGCACTTGTGTTGTCAACAAAATTTGTAGCGTGGGCTTTGCCCGCGAACCACTCAAGATTTCAGGTGACCTGTCCGTTTTATAGTGGCTTAACTTTAAACCAGTACGGC
>NZ_KV800966.1:1602-25299 GCF_001810355.1 Neisseria sp. HMSC074B07
CTTGTCCTGATTTAAATTTAATCCACTATATCTTCGTGGGTGGAACCTACGTTACGGATACCGAGTCAGCCAAAACCGATAGAAAGTTCAAATATGAAAGGTCGTCTGAAACCTACATCGGGTTTTCAGACGACCTTTTTGCGTCAATCATTTTCGTGGACAGAGTCCACGCTACGGCAATTGTGTTGCCAACAAACTTTGTAGCGTGGGCTTTGCCCGCGAATCGCTAAACATTTCAGACGACCTTTCCTACACCTTCCCGTATCGGCAATATCTGGCTTCACTTCTGTCCGCTTTGTTCCACCTGCCGTTTGAAGCGTGTGCCTGCGGCGTGGTAGAAGGGGCGGGGGGAGAATTGGCGGGAGACTTGTGAGGCGAAGATGCAGGCGATGAGCAGCCAGAAGAGGAGGTTTTGTCCGCCGGTCATTTCCATCACGACGACGGCGGAGGTGAGCGGCGATTGGGTGGCGCCGGCGAGGAAGGCTGCCATGCAGATGAGGACGAGGACGTGGGTGCTTTGGGCGAGTCCGGTGAGGGTGGCGATGCGTTCGCCCAAGACTGCGCCTATGGTGAGGGATGGGGTGAAGATGCCGCCGGGCGTACCTGTCCAGTAGGTCAGGATGGTGGAGAACCATTTGGCGACGGCGAGTCCGGCGGGGGCTTCGTGGATGCCGCGCAGGGCTTGGGCGGCTTCGTGGTAACCTGTGCCGTAGGTTTTGCCTTGGTAAAGCGTGCCGATGGCGGCGAGCAGGATGCCGATGAGGGCGGCGGTAATCAGGGGATGGCGGCGGATGTGTTCGCGCCATTTGGCGGGGGCGAAGGCGGTGGCACCGAGATACAGGGTGCGTCCGAACAGTCCGCCGGCGATGCCGCACGCGAGTCCGCAGCCCAATACCCAGCCGAGCATATTGTCGAGCGCGTCGCCGCTGAAGCCTGAAAAATAGGGGTTGTTGCCTTGGATGGCGACTTGGATGAAACCGGCGGCGAGGACGCCGAGTAGGATTTGCCGCTCCCAACGCAGCATGACTTCGCGCCCGAGTTCTTCGATGGCGAAAATCACGCCTGCCAGCGGGGCGTTGAACGCGGCGGCCAGCCCGCCTGCCGCGCCTGCGGCGATAAGATCGTTTTCCTGCATGCCGCGAAAGGCGAAGCCGTGTTTTTTACACCATGCGCCCCACGCGCTCATGACTGCCGCGCCGACTTGGACGGACGGCCCTTCACGCCCGACGGATGCGCCTGCGCACATGGCGAGGAAGGTCAGCGGGATTTTGAGGAGGGTTTCGCGGAGGCGGATCAGGCGGGTTTTGTTGGCGCCGTAGGGCAGGGCGAGGCTGGCGAGCACTTGCGGGATGCCACTGCCGGAGGTGTAAGGGGCGAAACGGCGGGTGATCCAGACGATGAGCGGCAGCCCTAAGGGCAGGGCGACCCAGGCAAACCAAGGATATTTTTGCACCAGCTCCGCATTCGTTTCTAACGCGAAATCCGCCATCCAAGCAAACAGGAGGGCGGTCAGCGCAACCAGCGCCGAACCTGCCAGCAGGAACAGAAAAGCGATGCTTTTACGCGAAATGCGGCGGGTTTGGCGGATTTTGTGCGTGATGTGGTAGGCGGGCGGTTTGGTCGGCATGGTATGCGGAAGTGTGGAAAAGGTCGTCTGAAAAGGGTTATTGCGGAAGGGGCACCAATGCGTTAAGAAAGCCTAGAGCGAAGGGTAGTAAAAATGCCGAAGCGATGCCGACACCCCAGTAAATAGATCGGTGCTGCGTAGGTTTGTCAGTGGTGGTGCGCAGCAGTTTGAAATAGAGTGCGAACCAGGCAGATGACACGGCGGCAGTCAGTAACAAGCTGAAGGGAGAGAAGAATGAGTAAAAAACGTAGCCTATCAGTGTCATTATCACAGCATAAAGCACGCCCGCGCCTACCGCCCATTTCCAGATGGGATAGAGCTTGTCGGGGAAGTCTAGTGTTCCTGAGGCTTGAAGTCTGCCGAATGTTAATATGAATATAATGTCTAACATGATTATTGCCTTGTGAGTAAGATTTTTTTGTTTTTCAGACGACCTCGAGGTCGTCTGAAAAAAGAGGGGGCGGCATTCAGCCTATTTCCCCGTTGGTGAATGCATAATAAATAAGTTCGCCAAATAAAACAATTTTTCGGTCAGTGGGGTTAAGGCTATACCTGAAAGAATGCCCAGTCCCCAATAGATAAACCGGCGGCGTTTCGGGTTGGACGTGGCACGCAACATTTTGAAATACAAAAGCAAGCAGCCGAACATGCAGATGGTTTGAAACAGGATGAGGGGGAGGCTGTCAATGGCTTTGGAAATCGAATCATGAACGATGATTGTCACTATGCGTATGCATAAATAAATCAAAGCCGAGCCTGCCGCCGAATGCCAAAAAGGGACGGGCGTGTCGGATGAGTCGGGTGTCCTGTGGGGTTGAAGCCTGCCGAATAACAAGATAAATACAATGTCAGACATAATGATGGCTGCCTTGACGTAAGCTGTTTTTGTTTTTCAGATGACCTCGGGGTCGTCTGAAATGTTATGGTGCGGCGATATGGGGCAATACCGCGCTAAAGTGTGTCAGTACGTTGATCATCTGCAACGCCGAAGCGGCTGCCATATCCCTGTAAACACAGTGATGTAGCAGAATAATATGGGCTTTCGCAGATAAAGCCCGCGTTACGGTTTTGCGCTTGGTCTAAAGGTCGTCTGAAACGGTTTTCAGACGACCTTTTTTCGTGCTGCCTTAACCTGTATTGCGCAAACCTTGTGCCACGCCGTTGATGGTCAGGTGCACCATCAGGAGGGTGTGCGGGTCGTGCGGGTCTTTGCGCAGGCGTTTGAGCATGGCGACTTGCAGGCCGTTGAGCGCATTCAGGTACGGAATCCGCAGGGCGAGCGAACGGGCGAGGCTGCGGTTGTCGCGCAAGAGTTCGTCGGTTTGCAAAAGGTCGAGCAGGGCTTTGCGGCTGCGTTGGTATTCTTCCTTAATCATGCCGAAGATGATGGCGGCTTTTTCGGGCGATTCGCTCAAGCCGGCGTAGTTTTCGGCGAGGGTGATGTCGGTTTTCGCCATCACTTGTTCCATATTGGAGAGCATGGCTTGGAAGAATGGGTTGTATTGCGCGTGTTCCTGCAGGGCGGCGAGGGTTTCGGGTTTGCCTTCGCACAGGCTTTCCACCGCGCTGCCGAAGCCGTACCACGCGGGCAGCATGAGGCGGTTTTGCATCCATGAGAACACCCACGGTATCGCGCGCAAATCCTGTATCCGCGCCAAGGTCTTGCGGCTGGCGGGGCGGCTGCCGAGGTTGAGGGTGGCGATTTCCTGTATGGGGCTGGTTTGCAGGAAATAGTCAATGAAGTCGGGGTGGGTAATCAGCTCGCGGTAGTATTTGAACGATACGTCCGACAATGCCTGCATGAGCGCGGGTTCGGGGTCTTTTTGATCGGGTAGCAGGCTGGCTTCGAGCGTCGCAGCGACGAGGGTTTCGAGGTTGCGCACGGCGTTGCCGGGGTCGGCGTATTTGGCGGTGATGACTTCGCCTTGCTCGGTGATGCGGATTTGTCCCGCCACGCTGCCCGCCGGTTGGGCGAGAATGGCTTGGTAAGACGGGCCGCCGCCGCGTCCGACGCTGCCACCGCGACCGTGGAACAGGCGCATACGGACATCGTATTTTTTGAAGAGTTCGACCAAACCCAATTCCGCCTGATAGAGACACCAAGAGCTGGTAACGTAGCCGCCGTCTTTGTTGGAATCGGAATAGCCGAGCATGATTTCCTGAATGTTGTCGCGGCTTTGCAGCAGGTCGCGGTACCATTCGTTGCTGAACATGGTTTCCATGACGGGGCAGGCGTTTTCGAGGGCTTCGATGGTTTCGAAGAGCGGGACGATGTTGATGCGGCTTTGCGGTTTGCCGTTTTCGACCGTCAACAGGCCGCTTTCTTTGAGCAGCAGCGCGAGCGCGAGCAGGTCGCTGGGCTGTTCGCAGTTGGAGATGATGCTTTGGGTAACGGCGTTTTCACCGAATTCGTCTTTGATGTTGCGCGCTTCGTTGAAAATCGCCATTTCGCGGCGGGTGTGTTCGCTGTAAGTGATGAACGGGCTGGACAGCGGACGCTGGTGTTTCAACTCGCGCAGCAGGACGGTTTGTTTTTCCGTTTCGGAAAGGCTGGCGTAGTCTTCCAAACCGGCGTGTTTGAAGAGTTCGGCGACGACATCGGCGTGTTTTTCCGCGTGTTGGCGCAAGTCGAGCGGCATCATGTGGAAGCCAAACACGGACACGGAGCGGATCAGGTCGGCGAGCCTGCCTTCGCCCAAAAGCGCGCTGCCGTTGTCGCGCAGGGAGCGTTGCAGCTTGTGGAGGTCGTCTGAAAACTCTTGTGCAGAGGCATAAGGCATCATGAAACCGAATTTGCAGCCCATGCCCAAACCGAGCGAGCGGGCTTTGCCCATCACGCGCGCCATGATGTAGGCGATGGCGCGGCGGTACGGCTCTTCGGTGCGGGCGATTTCTTCGTCTGGCGATTCGTCCGACAACGCCATTACGTCGTCGTTGACTTTGACGCGGCGGACGGAAAGCGGCAGCTCGCGGTAGAGTTTGTCGAGTTCGCCGCGGTAAAAACGGAACACCGCGTCGGCATGGCGGCGGAAAGCAAAACGCAGGGTCTCGGCGGAGACAAACGGATTGCCGTCGCGGTCGCCGCCTATCCAGCCGCCGATTTTTAAGATGTCGGGCACGTCCACATCAGGATAGGTCGTCTGAAACTCGCGTTCCATGCTGCGGTAGAGTTTGGGCAGCGCCTCGAAGAAACTCATCGGGAAGATGGATACGCCGTTGTTGATTTCATCGTTGACGCTGAGTTTGTGGTGGCGCGTTTCGCTGGTTTGCCATAAGCCCAATAAGATAGTGTCGATTTCGCGGCGCAATTCCGCCAGCGCGTCGGCATGGGTGCAGCGTTCGCGGCGGGGCAGGAGGGCGCGGATGCGGCGGTTGAAGTTCAACACGGTTTGGCGTTGCACTTCGGTCGGGTGCGCGGTCAGAACGGCGGTAACATTGGTCGTATTTAATTGTTTTTGAACCGCCTTGCCGCCGATTTTCGCCGCTTTGAGTTTGCGTACCGTTTCCGCCAAGCTGCCTTCCGCGCCGCCGTGCCCCGCCTCTTCGTGGATTTGGCGGCGGCGTTCGTGGTGTACGTCTTCGGCGATGTTCAGAATCTGCGCGAACAAGCCGCAGGCAAGCGTCAGGTCGTGGGTTTGCTGTTCGTCCAGTTGCGGCAAAACCTTCTCAATCAAAGCCGCGCTGTCGTCCGAAGTGGACAACAGTTTGACCGTTTCCACCACCAAAGGCGAGGCTTCTTCATGCAGGAGTTTGTACAAAGATTGTTTCAAAAATTCCGCGTCTGCCGCTAGAGCCGCGTCTTTGGGATTGTTCAGGATATGCAGTTGCATGATTTTCTCTCTTTATTTATCTTAAAAACAAACGTAAAACATTGTATAGCAGGTCGTCTGAAACCGCCATCGGAAAAGGTGTTGCAAAACACCGAAACTTGATGTAACCCGCGTCCGCACAAGTCAAGCCGTTAATTCCTTAACAAAGCCGTCCGTGCATTTCAGTCCGATTATTCTGCCGTTCGTATCCGCAGCATAGTCCGAAGCGTAGAAATCCCGTAAAATACTACGACATAAAATCCTATTTTCACGCAGGCACAGTATGTTCAACTTCAATTCCGTACGCGAAAACGACAAACGCCAACCCACCGTCCGCACCGCCGTGGCAAGCGGCTCTATCAACATGAGTACCTCCGCCATCAAAGTTTTGGCGGAAAACGCCACCCAAAACGCAGGCATCCTCAACGTCGCCCGTATCGCCGCCGTCCAAGGCATCAAGCAGGTCGGACTGCTTGTCCCGCTTTACCAGCCCCTCCCCCTGCAACACGTCCGCGTCGATTTCGATGTCGATGTCGAACTCGCCTACGTCAAAGCCACCGTAACCGTTTCCTCTGAAGTCGGCAAAAGCATCACGACCGAAGCCGTCACCGGCGTCAACATCGCCCTCATATCCATTTACGACATGATGAAAGAAGTCGACCAGTCCATGATGATGACCCGCATCCACCTCGAATCCGAAAGCGGCGGCGAACGCGGCCCGTTCGTATTCGACGATGCCTACGAAAACATCGAATTCTGATTGAACAAAAAAAGGTCGTCTGAAAACCGGTTTGAGGTTTCAGACGACCTTTGGTATGAGGCATACGGATGAATATAGTGGATTAAATTTAAATCAGGACAAGGCCATGAAGCCGCAGACAGTACAGACAGTACAGAACCGATTCACTTTGGTGCTTCAGCACCTTAGAGGAATCGTTCTCTTTGAACTAAGGCGAGGTAACGCCGTCGGTTTAAAGTTAAGCCACTATATAACAGGGGGCAAACATCGGGACGGCGTTGCCCGTTTTGCCGATTCCATCCGCGATATAACATTCAGACGACCCATCATGAACGACCACCAACTGCTCCGTTACAGCCGCCACATCCTTCTCGACGAAATCGGTATCGAAGGGCAGGAAAAAATCCTTGCCGCCCGCGTCCTCGTCGTCGGCTGCGGCGGGCTGGGTGCGGCAGCCCTCCCGTATCTTGCCGCTTCGGGCGTCGGCAAACTCATCATCGCCGACCACGACACCATAGACGATACCAACCTCCAACGCCAAACCGCCTTCACCGAAGCCGACATCGGACAAGCCAAAGCGCAAGTGATGGCAGGTCGTCTGAAAGCCGTCAACAGCGCGTGCGACATTACCGCCCTGACCGAAAAGCTGGACGAAGTCCGCCTGACCGAACTCATGCGCGCCGCCGACATCGTCCTCGACTGCACCGACAACTATCCCACCCGCCAAGCCATCAACCGCGCCGCCGTTGCCACCCGTACCCCGCTGGTTTCCGGCGCCGCCGTGCGTTTTGAAGGGCAAATCGCCGTGTACCGCCCTGATTTGCCCGACAGTCCTTGCTACGCCTGCCTGTTTGACGGCGACACCGCCGACGACGGCGCCTGCGCCCTGTTCGGCGTATTTTCTCCGTTGGTCGGCATCATCGGCGCCACCCAAGCCGCCGAAGCCCTCAAAATTCTCACCGGCGCAGGCGAACCGACACACGGCAAACTGACGACCTACAACACCCTCACCGCCAAATGGCAGACATTCCGCGTCCACAAAAATCCGGATTGCGGCGTATGCGGCAAACCGTACAAGGCGTAGTAGGAAGGTTCACTAAAAGTAATAAAAGATGCGGAAACGGTGTTTCAGACGACCTTTTCAAGAAGATTTAAGTCGTAGGAAAGGTCGGTTTTGCATCGATAAAACTGCACCACACGGCTTATTTCACATAAAATGTGATTGCCTGAATCACGAGCAATCTTGGGATGCGCTATGTACACAGAACCCCGGCAAACTGACCACCTGCAAATATCCTTCTCTCCTACTGATCAAGACAGACGCTATGCGGGAAAGCGGCTTTTGCGTTATATAGAGCCTGATTGGCGGCGCAAATATTGGTTTGGTTCGGCTGCGTTCCTGCTGATGTGGGGCATTCTATTCGTCTTTGCTTGTTGGTTGTTTAACGGCATCAACAACACCTATGTTCAAAACTGCTATCTGTTTGCCGATTCGCAAACTGACAGTTTGGAGTACTGTCTGTATAAAGCCAGAGACGACAGCAGCTCCCTATGGATAATGGCGGGTCTCATCTACGCCACCTCCATGGTGATGTATTTTGATCAGCGTTGGACATATCGCAGCTTTGCCCGCAGAGCTGCCCATCCTCTGAAAGGGCGGCGTTTCTCCCTTAGCCTTTCAGCCGAAGGCTTGACACAGGAGGAAGCAGGGCGCAACAGGCATTTTCATCATTGGGCAGGCGTGGAACGTATCATCGAAGACCAAGCATTCCTGCTGTTTTATATCGACCGTAACATCGCCTATTTTATTCCGATTGCCGCTTTTGCAGAGGCGGGAATGGATGCCCACGCGTTTTATACCCGAGCGATGGAGTTGAAGGCTGCGGCAGAGGCGACAAATCCGGACGAAATAAAGGCTACCTGAAAACCTATTTTCGGTTTTCAGGTAGCTTTTGTTCTTCAAATACAGGGCTGATTTAGTCTTTCAACTTCGCCAACTGATTTTGAACTTTCGCCATCTTATCTTCCAACTCCGCCAAATCGGCTTTGTCTTTTTCAACCAGATGCGCGGGGGCTTTTTCGGTGTAGCCGGGTTTGGAGAGTTTGGCATTGAGTTTGTCCAAGGCTTTTTGCAGCTTCTCGGCCTCTTTGCTCAAACGGGCGGTTTCGGCGGCTTTGTCGATTTCGACTTTCAGCATCAGGCGCGCGCCGTTGCAGACGGCGACGGGCGCGTCTTCGCTTTCGGGCAGGGCGGCGACTTGCTGTGCTTCGGTCAGGCGGGTCATCATCGGCAGGTATTTGAGGTAGTCCGCCAAGTCGTCCGCGCTTTCGACAAACAGCGGGGCTTTTACGTTGGGCTGGATGCCCATTTCGCCGCGCAGGTTGCGGACGGCGCCAATCAAATCCTGTAACACGGTCATTTGCTCGAAGGTCGTCTGAACGATTTGTTCGCGGTCGGCTTCGGGGAAACGGGCGAGCATGATGCTGTCGGCGGTTTTCGCGTCGCACATGGGGGCGACGGTTTGCCACAGTTCTTCGGTAATGAACGGGATAATCGGATGCAGCAGGCGCAGGGCGGCTTCGAGTACGCGCAATAAGGTATGGCGTGTGGCGCGCTGGCGGCTGGCGCAGCCGGTTTGAAGCTGCACTTTGGCGAGTTCCAGATACCAGTCGCAATAGTCGTTCCACACGAAGCTGTACAGGGTTTCCGCCGCCAAATCAAAGCGGTAGGTTTCATAGGCTTGCGTTACTTGCTCGATGGTCTGATTCAGACGGCCTATGATCCACATATCGGGGAAGGAGTAGCCGCGCGGTTCGGCGGCGGTTGCGCCGTAGCCGCAGTCTTGGTTTTCGGTGTTCATCAAGACGAAGTTGGTGGCGTTCCAGATTTTATTGCAGAAGTTGCGGTAGCCTTCGGCGCGTTTGAAGTCGAAGTTGACCGAACGACCCAAGCTGGCGTAGCTCGCCATGGTGAAGCGCAAAGCGTCCGCGCCCATGCTGGGGATGCCTTCGGGGAAGAGTTTTTTCGTGGCTTCTTCCACTTTCGGCGCGGTTTCGGGTTTGCGCAGACCGGTCGTGCGTTTCACCAGCAGCTTGTCCAAGTCGATGCCGTCAATCAAATCGACGGGATCGATGACGTTGCCTTCGGATTTGGACATTTTTTTGCCTTCGTGGTCGCGCACGATGCCGTGGATGTACACGTCTTTAAACGGTACTTTGCCGGTGAAGTGGGTGGTCATCATAATCATGCGCGCCACCCAGAAGAAGATGATTTCGTAGCCTGTTACCAAGACGTTGGACGGCAGGAAGGCTTTGAGTTCGTCGGTTTCAGACGGCCAGCCGAGCGTGGAGAACGGCACGAGCGCGGAGGAGAACCATGTATCCAATACGTCTTCTTCGCGGGTCAAGCCTGTTTTGCCGGCTTGTTTTTCGGCTTCCGCCTGATTGCGGGCAACGTAAACATTGCCTGCTTCATCGTACCACGCGGGGATTTGATGCCCCCACCACAGTTGGCGCGAGATGCACCAGTCTTGGATGTTGTTCATCCATTGGTTGTAGGTATTGACCCAGTTTTCGGGGATGAAGCGTACCGCGCCGCTGTCGACGGCTTTTTTGGCTTTTTCGGCGAGGCTTAAGCCTTTGAATTCGCTGTCGGGTTCAGGAAATAGTGGCTGACTGCGGAAAGTTATTTGACCACTACCATTTTCATGCATTTGGTTAATACGATCCATGCTAACCTTATCCAATTGGTTTGGTTTACCCTTCATAGAGACAAACCATTGGCTGGTCAGCATCGGCTCAATCACTGAGCCGGTACGGTCGCCTTTCGGCGTCATCAGCGTGTGCGCTTTGATTTCGACCAACAAGCCTTGTTCCTGCAAATCGGCAACCATTTGTTTGCGCGCGGCAAAGCGGTCTAAACCTGCGTATTTTTCAGGCAGGGCAAAGCCTGGTTGCGCTTCGCCTTTGAAGTTGAACACTTCGGCGTTTGCCAGCACTTTGGCTTCCAAGTCAAACACGTTAATCAGGCGCGTGTCGTGACGTTTGCCGACTTCGTAGTCGTTGAAGTCGTGTGCAGGCGTAATTTTCACGCAGCCGGTACCGAAGTCTTTTTCAACGTATTCGTCGGCAATCACGGGGATGGTGCGGCCGGTCAGCGGCAGGATTAATTCTTTGCCGATCAAATGGGTATAACGTTTGTCTTCAGGATTGACGGCAACGGCAACGTCGCCCAGCAGCGTTTCAGGGCGGGTGGTCGCCACGATAACGGCTTCGGCGGGATTGTCCGCCAGCGGATAGCGGATGTGCCACATAGAGCCTTGTTCTTCCACGCTTTCCACTTCCAAATCCGATACCGCCGTGCCGAGCACGGGATCCCAGTTCACCAAGCGTTTGCCGCGGTAAATCAAGCCTTGCTCATACAGGCGCACGAACACTTCGGTAACGGTTTCGGCGCGCACGTCGTCCATCGTGAAATACTCGCGCGTCCAGTCGGCAGAACAACCCACGCGGCGCATCTGCTGCGTAATCGTGCCGCCGGACACTTCTTTCCATTCCCACACTTTTTCCAAGAATTTTTCGCGCCCCAAGTCATGACGCGACACGTTTTGAGCGGCAAGCTGACGCTCGACCACGATTTGCGTGGCGATGCCCGCGTGGTCGGTGCCCGGAATCCAGGCAGTGTTGCAGCCTTTCATGCGGTAGTAGCGGGTCAGGCCGTCCATGATGGTTTGGTTGAAGGCATGGCCCATGTGCAGCGTGCCGGTTACGTTGGGCGGCGGCAGTTGGATGGAAAAAGACGGTTTGGTCAAATCCATATCGGGCTGGAAATAACCTTGGGTTTCCCAGTTTTGATAGTGTTTGGATTCGATTTCGGCGGGATTGTATTTGTCTAACATGGTAAAAAATGCTGTCTGTAAAAGGGTTTGCGGGCAAACGTCTGTTTAAAAAATAATTGCGGATTATAGCGCAAAAAGGTCGTCTGAAACGGAATATCGTTTCAGACGACCTTTTTGAAACAAATTGAAACGGGCTTATTTGCCTTTGTCGGATTTGGCTTCTTTTTTCAAGGAAGCGTACAACTCAGGGTCGCGGTTTTTCAGCAGGGAGGCAATTGCCAAGTCGTCGCGGTTTACTTTTGCCAAGTCAACGCGTTCGATGTGTACCAAGCGCAGCAGCTCGCGTACAGGTTTGGGCATATTACGACCGGATTCGTAACGTGAACCACCGGACTGAGTTACGCCGATACGGCTCCAAAAGTCCATTTGGTTCAAACCGAGTTTTTTGCGGATATCGCGGATGTTGTCAATTTTCTCAAACGACTTCATGAAAATTCCTTTTTCTTCTGTATTGTTTGTTGATAAGCAATTCTGCTTCTTCACATTGGGAAAGTGCAAATTAGTTTTCGGCAGCAAAGTTCCTTACAGGGGAAATCATTAATTGCGACATAGAAAACTATCTATACTGAATTGTTAGACAGTATATTCGAAAGAAGTTTTGTAGAATTCTTCATAAATTGGCTAAATATTTCCAAGTTAAATATTTTATAGAAGAAAAAACATTTAAAACAATAGGATAGTAATTGGGTATCGGTAATATTTTACACAAATAAACAGTCGTTTCGGGAATGTTGCGTTTGACATTATTTATTATACATAATTGTTTTGCATGAAATTATGGAGAAAGTACAGTGGAGATGGGCAAATTTGTCTATATCTCAGCCCGATGTTTAGATCTGGATTGGGTGGTCAGGAATGGTTTTGATAGAGGCAATTTAAAAGGTCGTCTGAAAACGAGGTTTGTGGGTTTCGCCAACAACCTTGTTTATATTTCAGACGACCTTTTTGCTTTGAAAGCGGGATGGTTTGACAGATTAGGGTTTGCCGGTGGCAGGGCTGATGGTCAGGATTTCGTAGCCGGTTTCTGTCACTAAAACTTCATGTTCCCATTGGGCGGAGAGGGAGCGGTCTTTGGTCACGACCGTCCAGCCGTCGTTTAGGATGCGCAGGTGGCGTTTGCCTTGGTTGATCATCGGCTCGATGGTGAAAATCATGCCGGGCTTCAGGACGACGCCTTGTCCTTTCCTGCCGTAGTGCAGGACTTGCGGGGCTTCGTGGAAACCGCGTCCGATGCCGTGGCCGCAAAATTCCTGTACGACGGAGTAGCCTGCGTTTTCGGCAACTTGTTGGCAGGCGTAGCCGATGTCGCCCAAGGTTGCGCCGGGTTTGACGGCGGCGATGCCCGCCATCATGGATTCGTGGGTGATGTCGATCAGGCGTTGGGCGATGGGGGAGACTTTTCCGACGGTAAACATACGGCTGGAGTCGCCGTGGAAGCCGTCTTTTTTGATGGTCAGGTCGATGTTGATGATGTCGCCTTCTTTGAGCGGTTTGTCGTCGGGAATGCCGTGGCAGATGACGTGGTTGACGGAGGTGCAGCAGGATTTGGGGTAGGGCGGGTTGCCGTAGTGCAGGGGGGCGGGATAGCCGCCTTGGACGTTGACGTGGTAGTCGTAAACGAGTTTGTCGATTTCGTTGGTGGTTACGCCGGGTTTGACGAATTGTCCGATGTAGTCGAGGGCTTCGGCAACGAGTTTGCCCAGTTCGCGCATTTTCTCGATTTCTTCGGGGGTTTTAATGATGATTTCGTTCATGTTGTTTCCTTGATGGTTTCAGACGACCTTGTTGCGGCACAAAGGTCGTCTGAAAGGGAAGGGGATGAGTCGGCAGCTTGCTTTTGGAACACTGCAACGAGGTGTGCGGACGTTTCGGCTTTACTTTTTGATTTGGGGCTGATGCCTGAAGTTCAAATTAAAGCCGAATGCCAGTCCGCACTAGAATAGATTGTCGATGACTTCTTTGGATTTGGAAGGAGCCTTAGGTTTCGGCGTCGGCTTAGGTGCCGGCTTGGCTGCTTCGGGTTGACGCTGTTCAGGTTTTGCCGCGGGTTTGGATTCGGCCGGCTGTTCCGACGGCGTACGTCTGTTGCCTGCTGCGGCGGGTGTGCTGCGCGGCGTTTTTTCTTCGGTATCGGGCGTTTCGGTTACAGCAGGTTTGGCGTTTGCTTTGTTATTGGCGGGTTTGTCTTCTGAGGCTTCGTCCTCAGTCGGGGCGGTGTTGCTGTTTTTGCCGTTTGATTTGTTTTTGGGCGGGATGACGGGATTTCTGGAATCGGTTTTTTCGTCGTCGTCAAGTTCGGCTTTGGCGGCAGGCTTGGTTCTGTCCTCTTCGGGAGCGCCGATGGGGCGCCAGACTTCGACAGGGGTGTCTTTGGGAACGGGTTTGTTTTTAATGGCTTCGCGTTCTTGGGAATCGTGGCTTTTGATGGTGCTGATGACGCCGATTACCAAGGCGGCAACGGCAATGATGCAGACGCCGAAAAAGGCTCCGATTAAATGTTTGGGTTTGAGTTGGAATGAGGATTTAGGGGTTTTGGACATGATAAATCGGTAAAAATGAAATCAATCGGGCGGATTGTATCGTAATAGGTCGTCTGAAACAAAATCAGGTTTCAGACGACCTGTCAGTCAAGGGGCAATCCTATGGCTGTTGGGTGTAGTTTTGATACAGGGTAACGACTTTTTGTACGCCCACGGTGGTGCTGACGCGTTGGGTAACTTTTTCTTGTTCTTCAGGCGTCAGGATACCCATCACATAGGTCACGTTGCCGTAGGTCACGATTTTGACGCGCGCCTGCGTGGTGGGCTTGAGGCCCAAAAGGGCGGTGCGGACTTTGGATGTGCCCCATGTGTCGTTGGTTACGTCGCCGAAGGTGCGTCCTTGGGGGGCAACGGTGATGTAGTTGTACACGCCTTCGGCGGCTTGTTCGGCACGGGCGATTTGTTCGACGAATTGTTTTTCGCCTTCAGTGGCGACTTGTCCGAGCAGCAGCAGGTGGCGGTTGTAGCCAACGACGTTGAGTTTGGGGGTGTAACCCTGCGCTTGGTTGTTTTGGCGCAGGTAGGAGCGGGCGGTGGTTTCGACGCGTACCGCCATTACGTTGTCGTCGGTTTGCGCGCCTGTGGTGCGGCGGTCGACGGCGGATTTGGTGCCGACTGCCGCTCCGCCGAGGAGTACGCCGACACAGCCGCTGAGTGTCAGGCTGAGGAGGAGGGCGGTCAGAACGGGTGCGGTATGACGTTTGATGTTCATATTTTTTCCTTGATGATGGGTTCGGCGGATATGTTTCAGACGACCTTTAAAAGAGGTCGTCTGAAAAAAGGCTTACATTCCTTCAAGCAACATGGAGTCGATGCAGTCGCACATGGCGTGTATCAGCAGGATATGGTTTTCCTGAATGCGGGCGGTGCGCGGGTAGGGGACGTTGAGCAGTACGTCGGTGTCTTTGAGCATAGCGGCGATTTTGCCGCCGTCGCGGCCGGTCATGGCGATGACGTGCATATCGCGTTCGTGTGCCGCTTTGATGGCCTCGATAACGTTGGCGGAGTTGCCGGAGGTGGAGATGCCGACCAAAACGTCGCCGGCACGTCCGAGCGCGCGCACTTGTTTGCTGAACACATGGTCGAAGCCGTAGTCGTTGCCGATGGCGGTCAGCGCGGAAGTGTCCGTCGTCAGCGCGACGGCGGCAAGTTCCATGCGCTCTTTTTCAAAGCGTCCGGTCATTTCGGCGGCGAAGTGCTGCGCGTCGGCAGCCGAACCGCCGTTGCCGCAGGCTAAAATTTTGCCGTCGTTCATCAGGCATTGCAGCATCAATTCCGCTGCTTGAGCAGTCGGTTCGACCAATACTTTTTCGGCTTTCTGCTTGGCATGGATGCTTTCGGCGAAATGGGCGGCAACGCGCTCTTGTAATGTCGTCATATCGTCAACCTGTAATATTCTTTATCCATTCGGGCGGGCGGTTTCCTTCTATCAGCACCGCATCGATGCGGCACGCGCTATCCGTCATGCCGTTTTGTTGCAGATAATACTCCGCAGACCGTTGCAGTTTCAATAACTTAGACGGCGAAATACTGTATGCGGCACCGCCGAAACCCTGATTTTTGCGGTATTTTACTTCAACAAACAGAATCATGTTACCGTTTTTGACAATCAAATCGATTTCGCCGTAAGCGCAGTGCCAGTTGCGCGCCACGAGTTTGCAGCCTTGCGAAAGAAGAAATGCCAGCGCGGCATCTTCGCCCGCCACCCCTTGTTTGTGGTTCAGACGCATGGAAGTTTACCCCGTATAATATCGTTATATTGTTTTCAGACGACCTGATAAAGCCATGTTTCAAAAACACCTTCAAAAAGCCGCCGACAGTATTGAAAAACGGACATTATACGTTGTCGCCACGCCCATCGGCAATTTGGCGGACATCACCCTGCGCGCACTCGCCGTCCTGCAAAAAGCCGACATCATCTGTGCCGAAGATACGCGCGTTACCGCACAGCTTCTGAGCGCATACGGCATACAGGGCAAACTCGTCAGCGTGCGCGAGCATAACGAACAGCAAATGGCGGACAAAATCATCAACCATCTTTCAGACGACCTCACTGTCGCACAAGTTTCCGACGCAGGGACGCCTGCCGTCTGCGATCCCGGTGCAAAACTCGCCCGCCGCGTGCGCGAGGCTGGGTTCAAAGTCGTCCCCGTTGTTGGCGCGAGCGCGGTCATGGGTGCATTGAGCGTCGCAGGCGTTACCGAACCCAATTTCTACTTCAACGGTTTTTTGCCGCCGAAATCCGGCGAACGGCAGAAGCTGCTTGCCAAATGGGCGCAGGCTGATTTCCCCGTCGTGATGTTTGAAACCCCGCACCGCATCGAAGCCACCCTTGCCGACATGGCGGCTCTCTTCCCTGAACGCAGCCTGACCCTGGCCCGAGAAATCACCAAAACCTTCGAAACCTTCCTTAGCGGCACGGTTACTGAAATTCAGACGACCCTGAAAAACGACGGCAATCAGGCGCGCGGCGAAATGGTGCTCATCCTCCATCCTGCGCCCCGTGAAAAACACGATACCTTGCCCGATACCGCCCAAAATGTTATGAAAATCCTCGCTGCCGAACTGCCCACCAAACAGGCAGCCGAACTTGCCGCCAAAATTACCGGCGAAGGCAAAAAAGCCTTGTATGATTTGGCGTTGGAGTGGAAACGGGTTTCAGACGACGTTTGAAGGTGGGGTCGTCTGAAAAAAGAGGGATGGGCAGTTGTTGAATGATGATGGTATTAATGTGGGTTATGTCCTGAATCACAGAATATTCTGCGAAAAGAAAATCCGCCAAAGACTTGCCTGATTTTTATCGTTTTATTTTAAACGAAATAAAACAGAAACCCTTATAAAGCCTGATGTCGAAGGTCGTCTGAAACGTTCAGATGACCTGCTTTTAGAATCAAGATGAAAATATTGAAAATTCTGCAATCTAATGTCTGTAATTGTATGTAATGCGTGATATAATGCGAACTCTTTGCCTTACGTTAAGGCAAAGTTGGATATGAACTCACAAAGATTAACATATTGCTTGACGTTCATAGGCTTCTTGATTATATTTAGCCTCGCATTACTGTCGGGATTTCCCGTTTTTATGAAGCAGATTCTCATCTTACAAATTCTGGTTTTGACAGCGGTTGCGCTGATTAGCGCCGCATTTTCAGGTTTGGCAGGATTTTGGTCTGCTGTCGCAGGCGGGTTTTCCTATCTTATTCCCTCCGCTTTCGCGGTTTTACTTTTAAAACTTTCCAAGTGTAACCCTTTGTATCATGGTAAAGCGTTCATTATTGGGGAAGTTTTAAAAGTAGTGCTGTCGCTGGTAATGATGCTTGCCGTATTCGCAGTTTGGCATCAGTCTTTGATATTCTTTCCGTTCTTGTTCGGATTGCTCGGTGTCAGCCATTTGGTTTTTTTAGTATTGTTGAGAGTGAAGCATTATGGCAGGTGACAAAATTACTGCTACTGATTACATCACGCACCACTTGCAAAGTTTGACCAGCCTTTCCGATGTCGCTAAAGGACAAGGCTTGGATAATATTGCTGATTTTTCTTTTATTAATATTGATGCAATATTTTTCTCTGTATTGTTGGGTGTAATCGGAAGTTTCCTACTTTTGCGTGGGGCCAGGAAGGCGACGGCGGGTGTGCCCGGACGTTTTCAGGCTGCCGTCGAGATTTTGTTTGAGTTTGTGGATGATATGTGTAAAAGCATTATTCACAATGAGCAATCTCGAAAAGCCATTGCTCCGTTAGGCTTGACGCTGTTTGTATGGATTTTCCTGATGAATGCCATGGATATGCTGCCGGTCGATTTGTTCCCGTGGCTGTGGCAAAACATTACCGGTAACCATCATGCATTGTTGCGTATTGTACCGACCGCAGATTTGAATACCACATTAGCGTTGGCTATCGGTGTCTTGGTGATTTGTATTTATTACAATATAAAAATCAAAGGTATCCGTGGTTGGATTCATGAGTTGTTCAGCGCTCCATTCGGTGCCAAACTTGCTCCCGCCAACTTCCTTTTGAATCTGGTCGAATTCCTCTCTAAAACAGTTTCTCACGGTATGCGGTTGTTCGGTAACATGTATGCCGGCGAGCTGGTGTTCCTTCTGATTGCTTTGCTGGGTGGCGCTTGGGCGACATCTGGAAGCGTTGAAGTGTTGGATCCGATTCTGTTTGGTTTCCACATCCTTGCCGGATTGGCATGGGCGATTTTCCATATCTTGGTGATTACCCTGCAGGCATTTATCTTTATGGCCTTGGCGTTTGTCTATATCGGACAAGCTCATGATGCACATTAATTTATTAGGTAGTTTTTCATTAACTTTCTTTGTTTTCTCAAGGAGTAAAAAATGGGTTTGGTAGCAATTGCATGTGGTTTGATCGTAGCATTGGGTGCATTGGGTGCCTCTATCGGTATCGCAATGGTCGGTTCCAAATATCTGGAGTCTTCTGCTCGTCAACCTGAATTGATTGGTCCGCTGCAAACTAAATTGTTCCTGATTGCTGGTCTGATTGATGCTGCATTCCTGATTGGTGTAGCTATTGCACTGTTGTTCGCCTTCGTTAAACCATTTGGTGCATAATCAAACGGCGTGATCCGTCTAGGTACAGACTTCGGTCTGTTTGATTAACACTAGTACGAAGGTTAACTAACGTGAATATTAATGCAACCTTATTCGCTCAAATCATCGTCTTTTTCGGTTTGGTTTGGTTTACCATGAAATTCGTGTGGCCGCCAATCGCAAAAGCATTGGATGAGCGTGCCGCAAAAATTGCCGAAGGCTTGGCTGCTGCCGAGCGCGGTAAGAGCGATTTTGAACAGGCAGAGAAGAAAGTTGCAGAACTCTTGGCTGAAGGGCGTAACCAAGTTTCCGAAATGGTAGCAAACGCCGAAAAACGTGCCGCCAAAATCGTAGAAGAAGCGAAAGAGCAAGCTACTGTCGAGGCAGTGCGGATTACAGCACAAGCTAAAGCTGATGCCCAGCAAGAAATGAATCGTGCACGCGAAGTTTTGCGTGAACAAGTTGCTGCGTTGGCGGTTAAAGGTGCAGAGTCTATTTTGCGCAGTGAAGTAGATACTTCAAAACATGCGCAGCTGCTCAGCGCTTTAAAACAGGAGCTGTAATCTTATGGCTGAGTTCGCAACGATTGCCAGGCCTTATGCGAAAGCATTGTTTAATCTGGCGCAGGAAAAAAACCAAATTGAGTCTTGGTTGGGCGGACTGGAAGAATTAGCCGCGGTTGTTCAAAATCAGAAAGTAATTTCTTTTCTTGAGCAACCTGAAATCAATACTTCTGAAAAGGTAAATGTACTTGCCGAACTCGTTGAATTAAAAAGTGATGAATTGAAGAATTTCATTACTGTTCTGGCAGAGCAAAAACGTTTGCCTGTATTGCCTGAAGTCTATGCTCAATATCAAGCTTTAACCTTGTCATTCAATCATACTAAGTCCGCTGTAATTTACAGTGCTTATCCATTGACTGAAGATCAATTGGCTGAGTTGGCTGAAATATTGAAAAAACGCTTTGACAGTAAGTTGCAGATTACAACTGAAGTCGCGCCTGAATTAATTGGCGGTGTCAAAGTTGAAGTGGGTGACCAGGTCTTGGATTTGTCGGTGCGGGGTAAATTGAATGCCCTGTATGCGACTATGACAAATTAGGAGAGTTTTCATGCAGCTTAATCCTGCTGAAATTAGCGATTTGATTAAAGCTAAAATTGAAAATCTGTCTGGAAATACAGAAGTACGTACCCGTGGTACGGTTATTTCTGTAACAGACGGTATTGTTCGTATTCATGGCTTGTCAGACGCAATGCAAGGTGAGATGCTCGAATTCCCGGGTAACACTTTCGGTTTGGCGATGAACTTGGAGCGTGACTCCGTCGGCGCCGTAGTGTTGGGTGAATACGAACATATTAAAGAAGGCGACACAGTTACTTGTACCGGCCGTATTTTGGAAGTACCTGTCGGCCGTGAATTGGTTGGTCGCGTTGTAGATGCATTGGGTCGCCCGATTGATGGCAAAGGCCCGATCAACACATCTTCCACAGCGCCAATCGAAAAAATTGCACCGGGTGTAATTGCCCGTAAATCAGTTGACCAGCCTATGCAAACCGGTCTGAAGGCCATTGACTCAATGGTTCCGATTGGTCGCGGTCAACGTGAGCTGATCATTGGTGACCGTCAAACAGGTAAAACAGCCGTAGCATTGGATGCTATTGTCAACCAAAAAGGTACGGGCGTTATCTGTATTTATGTTGCAATCGGTCAAAAAGCATCTTCTATTGCCAACGTAGTACGCAAATTGGAAGAGCATGGCGCAATGGAACACACTATTGTGGTTGCGGCGACCGCTTCTGAAGCTGCTGCTCTGCAATATATCGCACCTTATGCAGGTTGTACGATGGGCGAGTTTTTCCGCGATCGCGGTGAAGACGCATTGATTGTATATGATGACTTGTCCAAACAAGCTGTTGCTTACCGTCAAATTTCCCTGTTGCTGCGCCGTCCTCCCGGTCGTGAAGCATATCCTGGCGACGTTTTCTATCTGCACTCCCGTTTGTTGGAGCGTGCTGCCCGTGTAAATGAACACGAAGTTGAAAAACTGACCAATGGCGAAGTGAAGGGCAAAACAGGCTCTCTGACTGCATTGCCGATTATTGAAACGCAAGCCGGCGACGTCTCTGCATTCGTACCGACAAACGTGATTTCGATTACCGACGGTCAGATTTTCTTGGAAACCGACTTGTTTAACGCCGGTATCCGTCCTGCGATTAATGCCGGTATTTCGGTATCGCGCGTAGGTGGTGCTGCGCAAACCAAAGTAATTAAAAAACTGGGTGGCGGTATCCGTTTGGCACTTGCCCAATATCGTGAGTTGGCAGCCTTCTCGCAATTTGCTTCCGATTTGGATGAAGCTACACGCAAACAGCTGCAACACGGTGAAGTGGTTACTGAATTGATGAAGCAAAAACAATTCAGCACGTTGGATACAGCCGAAATGGCTTTGACCTTGTGGGCCATTAATAATGGTTCTTACGAAGATGTACCGGTATCCAAGGCACTGGCTTTCGAAGCAGAATTTTTGAGCTTTGTACGCACTCAGCATCCTGGTGTTTTAGAAGCAATCAATGCATCAGGTGCGATGTCCGATGAAAGCGAAAAAGCATTGACTGAAGCCATGAATTCTTTCAAATCTTCTTATGCTTACCAAGCTTGAGAGCTGAAATGAAAGGAGTCTGAAATGGCAGTCGGAAAAGAGATTCTCACCAAAATCCGTAGTGTTCAAAATACTCAAAAGATCACTAAAGCGATGCAGATGGTGTCAACCTCTAAAATGCGGAAGACTCAGGAACGGATGCGCTTGGCGCGTCCGTATGCCGAAAAAGTACGGACAGTTATGAGTCATTTGGCGCGAACCCATGAAGATCACGGTATTAAATTATTGGCACCTCATCGTGAAACACGTCGGGTAGGTTTCATTTTAATCACCTCTGATAAAGGTCTTTGCGGTGGTTTGAACGCGAATGTTTTGAAGAAATTCTTAGCGCAAGTCCAAGAATACCAAGAACAAGGCATTGAAGTTGATGTCGTCTGTTTAGGTAGTAAAGGTTTGGCAGCTTGTCAAAACATCGGTTTGAACGTTATTGCCAGTGCGATTAATTTGGGTGATACCCCAAAAATGGAATTGCTGCTTGGTCCATTGACTGAAATCTTCCAACGTTACGAGAAGCATGAGTTGGATAAAATACATTTAGTATATTCGTGTTTTGTGAATACCATGCGTCAAGAACCACGATTGGAGGTTCTGCTGCCTATCGGCGAAAATGTGATAGAAGACGAGGAGAGTTATTCTTCATTCAGTTGGGAATACCGTTATGAGCCAAGTCCTGTCGCTGTGTTGGAATATCTGGTTCGCCGCTATTTAGAGTCTGTGGTTTACCAAGCATTGAGTGACAATATGGCATCTGAGCAAGCTGCGCGTATGGTGGCAATGAAAGCAGCCACCGACAATGCAGGCAATGCCATTAAAGAGTTGCGTTTGGTATATAACAAATCGCGTCAAGCTGCGATTACCACGGAATTGTCAGAAATTGTAGCAGGTGCGGCGGCAGTTTAATGTCGTCTGAAACCTGAACAGGAAATTAGGATACGATAATGAGCCAAGGCAAAATCGTACAAATTATTGGTGCGGTAGTTGACGTGGAGTTTCCGCGTGATGCCATTCCGCGTGTTTACGACGCCCTGAAATTGGATGCAAACGGCCTGACTTTGGAAGTACAACAGCTTCTGGGTGACGGCGTAGTCCGTACTATTGCAATGGGTAGTTCGGATGGTTTGAAACGCGGCATGACTGTAAGCAATACAGGTGCGCCGATTACAGTGCCGGTAGGTAAAGGCACTTTGGGACGTATTGTCGATGTATTGGGGACGCCTGTTGATGAAGCAGGTCCGATTGATACCGACAAACACCGTGCCATCCATCAGACAGCTCCGAAATTTGACGAACTGTCTGCGACTACTGAGCTGTTGGAAACTGGTATTAAAGTGATTGACTTGCTGTGTCCGTTTGCCAAAGGCGGTAAAGTAGGTCTGTTCGGTGGTGCCGGTGTAGGCAAAACCGTCAACATGATGGAATTGATTAACAACATCGCCAAAGCGCATAGCGGTTTGTCCGTGTTCGCAGGTGTGGGTGAGCGTACCCGTGAAGGTAATGACTTCTACCACGAGATGAAAGATTCCAACGTATTGGACAAAGTAGCGATGGTTTACGGTCAGATGAACGAACCTCCGGGCAACCGTCTGCGTGTAGCCTTGACCGGTTTGACGATGGCCGAATACTTCCGTGATGAAAAAGACGAAAGCGGCAAAGGCCGTGACGTATTGTTCTTCGTGGACAATATCTACCGTTACACCCTGGCCGGTACCGAAGTATCCGCATTGTTGGGCCGTATGCCTTCAGCAGTAGGTTACCAACCGACATTGGCTGAAGAAATGGGTCGTTTGCAAGAGCGTATTACCTCTACCCAAACAGGCTCCATTACTTCTATTCAAGCCGTATATGTACCTGCCGATGACTTGACTGACCCGTCTCCTGCAACGACATTTGCCCACTTGGACGCTACTGTCGTATTGAGCCGTGATATTGCCTCCTTGGGTATTTACCCCGCAGTTGACCCGCTCGATTCCACTTCGCGCCAACTGGATCCGATGGTATTGGGTCAAGAACACTATGACGTAGCCCGCGGCGTACAATCTACCCTGCAAAAATACAAAGAATTGCGCGATATTATTGCTATTCTGGGTATGGACGAATTGTCAGACGAAGATAAACTGACCGTGATGCGTGCGCGTAAGATTCAACGCTTCCTGTCGCAACCGTTCCACGTTGCCGAAGTATTTACTGGCTCTCCCGGCAAATATGTATCGCTGCGTGACACCATTGCCGGCTTTAAAGCTATCTTGAACGGTGAATACGACCATCTGCCTGAACAAGCTTTCTACATGGTAGGCGGTATCGAAGAAGCGGTCGAGAAAGCGAAAACCTTAAACTAAGGAGGTCGGCATGAGCATTATGCGAGTTGAAGTGGTAAGTAGCGAGCAGAACATCTATTCAGGCGAAGCCAGTTTTGTAGTGGTTCCGACTGTTCAAGGTGAGCTCGGTATTTATCCGCGACACGAGCCGATTATGAGTTTGGTACGTCCCGGTGCATTGCGTTTGACCGTGCCGGGCGAAACCGAAGAAGTGCTTGTTGCCGTTTCCGGCGGAGTGCTGGAAGTGCAGCCCAACCAACTTACTGTGTTGGCGGATGTTGCCGTACGCAGTTCCGAGATGGATCGGGAGCGCGCGGAAGCTGCCAAGAAAGCGGCGGAAACCGGCATTTCTCAAGCCAAAGACGATAAATCGCTGGCTGAAGCACACAAAGCCTTGGCCGCAGCGATTGCCCAGCTCAAAACCTTGGATTATCTTCGTTCGCACAAAAACAAATAAGCAGATTTGCTTTACAAAAAGCACGGTTGATTACCGTGCTTTTTATTTTTTGGATTGACTGGAAAATATAGTGGATTAAAATTGCAATGATACGGCG
>NZ_KV800966.1:25399-25935 GCF_001810355.1 Neisseria sp. HMSC074B07
GCCTTGTCTCATTTTTATTTTAATCCACTATATAGTGGATTATAGTGGATTAACTTTGAACCAGTATGGCGTTGCCTCGCCTTAGCTCAAAGAGACATTCTCTAAGGTGCTGAAGCACCAAGTGAATCGGTTTCTGTACTGTCTGTACTGTCTTGCGGTTTCATCGCCTTGTCCTGATTTAGTTAAGCCACTATAGGAAGTCCAAATCAAAAGGTCGTCTGAAAAATCTTGTTTCAGGTTTTCAGAGGACCTTTCGTTTGCCGGCTGCTTGGCATCATGCGGTTTGTAGGATAGTTTTGATACCGTTTGCAAGGGAAGGGAGGGTTGGATATTTTCCAGTCCGAATGACAATGATTATGTTTGGAGGTCATCTGAAAATTTTGTCTTACGGTCTTGTGTTGTTTGGAAGGATGAAAGGCTATCGAGAGAAAAGTGTGAGGAATGGTCGTCTGAAAGCTAGGTTCAAGGTTTAATATAGTCAATTAAAATCAAAATAGGACATTAACGCATCGTCAAATCGGGCGTAATCAGACAAT
>NZ_KV800967.1:0-230 GCF_001810355.1 Neisseria sp. HMSC074B07
CCCAATGCGTCGGTAACGACGGTATGGTCTTTGCGGTAGTCGAACGTCCATTCTTCGCCGAGGTTGTTGCTGCTCTTGAGCACTTTGCCGTCGGTGTCGTAACGGTCGTATTCGTAGCGGGACACCAGTCCGTCGGGCTGGTTGTGTTCGACCATGATGTGGTTGCGGTAGGCGAAACCGCGCAGTTTTTTGCCGTCGCGTCCGTAAACGGCGGTCAAATCGCCGTAGCC
>NZ_KV800968.1:0-16630 GCF_001810355.1 Neisseria sp. HMSC074B07
TGTTGGGGGAAAAGGAATTTTGCAAAGGTCTCATCAGGAGTTAAACCTTTTCTTCGAGATTCATGTACGCTTGAGCAAACCCGCCAGACAAAACAAAAAACCCGCAGCATAGCTGCGGGTTTGATACCTATTTAACACTAAACCGGTATTACCATTCGTAGTTCACGCCTACGTTGTAAGATGCAGAGCCGCCTGAAGAGGTGCCCACTGCAAGACCGGCTTTAGCTGCAAAGTTTTCATTGAAGCGGTAGCCTGCACCCACTGCAACTGCGGTGTCAGATTTGAAACCACCCAAAGCAGCGGTAACGTTGAACTTACCAACGCTGTAAGGTTGGAACAGACCGCTGAGAGCTGCTTGTGCAGCCAGACCTTGGCGGGTCTCTTTGCGCAGATTAGCTACGTTTTTATCCAAGCTGTCGATACGTGCTGAGTTTTTAGCAATACCGGCAGCGTGTTGATTGCTTGCTGTTTGCAGTGTTGCAATATTAGCTTTGTTAGCTTCAACTTGTGCTGCATTGGCTTTAACTGCATCTTGAGCTTGAGCAGCGGCAGTTTGCGCGGCACTTGCTACATTATTGGCAGCATCAGCGGATGTTTTTGCAGCTTTGGCATGGCTTTCAGCAGTTTCAGCAGATTTTTGGGCAACTTCAACAGAACCTTGTACAGACTTAGCTGATTTTTCAGCTTCAACAGCTGCTTTTTTAACAAGCTCGATATCAGCTTTATCAGCTTTTTTGTCAATTGCTGCAGTATTTTCAGCAATCGCCGCTTTATTAGCATCAATGTCTTGACGGTTAGCTTCTAAAGCATCGGCTGCATTTAAGCCTACTTTTTTCAAAGTAACGATGTCTTGTTCAACAGCAGCGATTGCCTCCTTGGTGGAATCACCCAATTCAGTTACCGTATCACCGATATCGTTAACTTTTTTGCCCATATCGGCAGTGTATTTTGCCAATTCTTCGAAGTCAGCTTTATCGGCTTTCTTTTCAATTGCAGCTTTGTTGGCATCAATGTCTTGACGGTTAGCTTCTAAAGCATCGGCTGCATTTAAGCCTACTTTTTTCAAAGTAACGATGTCTTGTTCAACAGCAGCGATTGCCTCCTTGGTGGAATCACCCAATTCAGTTACCGTATCACCGATATCGTTAACTTTTTTGCCCATATCGGCAGTGTATTTTGCCAATTCTTCGAAGTCGGCTTTATCGGCTTTTTTGTCAATTGCTGCTTTATTGGCATCGATATCTTGACGGTTAGCTTCTAACGCATCGGCTGCAGTTAAGCCTGCTTTTTTCAAAGTAACGATATCTTCATCAATACGGGCAACAGCTGTTGTAGTCGCATCACTCAGGCTGGTAACTTCGTCACCGATGTCGTTAACTTTTTTGCCCATGTCGGCAGTGTATTTTGCCAATTCTTCGAAGTCGGCTTTATCGGCTTTTTTGTCAATTGCTGCTTTGTTAGCATCAATATCTTGACGGTTAGCTTCTAACGCACCAGCTGCAGCCAAACCTACTTTTTTTAAAGTACTGATATCTTCATCCAAGCTAGCAATCGCATTGTTGAAGCCTTCGTTAGCCTCCTTCTGCTCTTCCAGTGCCGCTTTATTGGCATTTACATCGGCGCTGATGTCATTAACAACTGCTGCTGTTTTTACCAGCGCTTCGCTGTTCTCGGTAACAGCTTTATTCAAACCATCCAGCGTTTCATCATGTGCTGCAACAACTTCTTTCAAACCCATGCCTTCAAAATCGGCATTTTCAACATCTTCTTTTGTGGCGGTACGGATGACTTTTGAACCATCATCTTTAGTTACAACAATTTGATCGCCTTCTTGGAAACCGTTGAGCTCTTGAGCATTCTCAATTGCTGCCAATGTAGCTTGCGCCGCAGCTTTGTGGGTATCTTTCACAGCTTCTTTCAAGCCCAGACCTTTGAACTCGTCGGCTTTAACGTCTTCTTCGGTTGCTGTTTTAACAGACTTAACACCATTATCATCGGTAACGATGATTTCATCTTTTTCTTTGAAACCGTTGAGTTCTTGGGCATTTTCGATTGCTGCAAATGCGGCTTGTTCGGCAGCCTTTTTGGCTCGTTCAGTCTCAGCGGTCAAATCAGCAAAACTTTGGTCATGTTGTGCAACAACTTCTTTCAAGCCCAGTCCGCCAAACTCATCTTGTTCAACATCTTCTTTGGTAGCTTTTTTGACAGATTTGACACCATCAGCATCGGTAACGACGATTTCATCGCCTTCTTTAAAGCCATCAATTTGTTGAGCGTTTTCCGCAATGGATAAAGCAGCACGTTCAGCCAACTCATCCACTGCTTTATTTGCCTTGTCAGCTTTTTCGGCAACTGCATCAATTTTAGAAGCGGCATCCACTGCGTTAGCGGCGGCATCTTTGGCTTCTTTTACTTTACTGTCAATATTGGCAGAAAGCGCGGTTACTTTATCTTCGGCGGCTTTAGCGGCGTCTTTGGCTTCTGTTACTTTACTGTCAACGTTGGCAGAAAGCGCGGTTACTTTGTCTTCGGCGGCTTTAGCAGCGGCTTTGGCATCTGCTGTGTCTTGTGCCAGGCTGTCCACACGGGTGTTTACTGCGGTTACGTCTTCGCTTACTTTTTCAATGGATTCGGAGAGCTCAGATGAAGCTTTGGAAATTTCACTGTCCACTTCGTCAAATTTGGAGGAAATGTCTTCTCCCATTTTGGTGACTGATTTATTCAGATCGTTCACACCCGTGGCAACTTCGGCAATACGAGTACCATTAGTGGTAATGGCAGTTTTCAGTTCTTCGATGGTTTCGTCTTGATCATCTAAAGCAGCCGATGTTTCTTCTGCCAATTTGTCCACGCGGGCATTGACGGCAGTAAGGCCGCCTGCCAAGCCTACACCTTTCAGGCTGTCGGCTTCGATATCTTCATTAGTGGCTTTACGGACGGTTTTTTTACCATTGGCATCAGTTGTAATGAAATTTGAACCAGACGCAAAACCATTAATGGTTTGTTCTAACTCTAAGGTTTTCAAAAGCAGAGCATCGCTATCTTTTTTGAAAGTCAGCTTACCGGTATCTTTATCAAACGTCGTACCTTCGCCGAAAACAGTAAAAAATGCTGCTTTCCCCTGATTTTTTTCTGTGACGGCTTGTGCGAAGTTTACTTCTTCAGCGGCCGCTGCGCCGCTCACTACGGCTGCAGCAACAGCCAGACTCAATGCTTTTACGTTGAATTTTTTCATGTTTTTTACCTTTTTGTGGTGGGTGTAAGGACGTTATTCAAGCTTCTCTTTTCCCCGTAAACTGAAAAAGGGACACCGCATGGTCTTAACGGTGATAGTCACTTGAAGAAAGTTGCACCTGCAATTGTAAAAAAATGAAATTTAAATGCAAGTATTTTGCATAGCTTTTTTGCATATTGTGGAAATATGTTGCACAAATACATCATCCGCATAAGACGGACAAATACTCAGCAAATAATTTAGATAAATCATTTTACCCATTCTTGATGATGGCAACATATCGGCGTATAAACCGTTGTTCATTACGCTACACAGTATGTCATTGGGTTCCAAATTGACTGTTTTTAGGGCATGAAAACAAAAAAGACTGCGTATAGCAGTCTTTTTTTTGTCACAAAGCGGCGATTAGCGTTTGAACAGGTTGCCGAATTTGTTGTTGAATTTATCCACGCGACCGGTAGTGTCGACGATTTTTTGAGTACCGGTGTAGAACGGATGGCACAAAGAGCAAACCTCGATGTTGAAGCTGTCTTTTTCCAGAGCGGATTTGGTGACGAATTTGTTCCCGCAAGAGCAGGTAACATTGATTTCGTGGTAATTAGGATGGATGTCTTGTTTCATGTTGTTTCCTTTCGATTAAGCGGGCATAGGGGATGTACCTATGCTTCAAACAAGCTGGCGATTATTGATAATTTTTGTTTGTTTGTCAAGAAGATATTACCTCTACGCCGGATACGGTTCTGGAAAAATCGTTATTTATCGGCACGATATGCGAATTTGCTGAGAAAACGTTATGGTCAGCAGGTATCCGCCTGAGCAATATTTGTTGTAA
Organism: Neisseria sp. HMSC074B07; assembly: GCF_001810355.1. Taxonomy (NCBI): domain Bacteria; kingdom Pseudomonadati; phylum Pseudomonadota; class Betaproteobacteria; order Neisseriales; family Neisseriaceae; genus Neisseria; species Neisseria sp. HMSC074B07. Next base: position 4,068 of record NZ_KV800968.1, read on the forward strand.
ATAAGGTTTCTTTTAATGCTCCCAACTATTAAGCTGCAGATTTAAGATGGTGGATTGGCTTGAAGCAGTGACCTTGTACTCGCCAAGCTTCTACCATTCTAGCGAATAATTTACAAATGACATTATACTTTTTATTATTGTTGTTTAGATTATAAACATACCGAAATTTACTATTTTTCATAAACTTCATCTTGTAGGTCGGGTCTCATGCAAACCTGCCCTTAAAATGGAAAGTTGGATAATGAGTATTAAAACAAAAACCTGTTCTTGGCTGCTACGCGGACTGGGCGGAATGTTGCCCCAGTCTTATATGAGGGTTATAGGACCGCCTTCTAAAAAAATCAGAGCTTTCCTTGCATCGGGAATTTCTTCGCATATCGGCAGAAACGTCAATATTGACAAAGGCGCGTACGTCATGCTGGATACGGTGATCGGCGATAACTCGGGCATCGGCGTTAATTGCGAAATTTGCTACGGCTTGACGATAGGCAATAATGTCATGATGGGGCCGGAATGTTTGTTTTATTCTAATAATCATAAGTTTAATCGCGAGACTTTGAAGTATGAGGGCTACACGGGGGTCAATCCGATTGTGATTGAGGATGATGTTTGGATCGGAAGGCGCGCGATTATTATGGGCGGAGTACGGGTAGGCAAAGGAGCGGTCATCGGCGCTGGGGCTGTGGTAACCAAAGATGTGCCGCCGTACTGCGTAGCAGCGGGGAATCCTGCAGTCATTAAGAAGAATCTGCTGGAAGATTGAATACACACTTCACTGCTTTCAATCAAATATCAAAAGGTCGTCTGAAAAATATTTTCAGACGACCTTTTTCATATCAAATCAAATTAGCCGCGCCGCCAAGTCGTGCCGCCGGCGTTGTCTTCCAGAATGATTTTGTGTTCGTTCAGGAGGTCGCGGATGCGGTCGGACTCTGCCCAGTTTTTATCCGCGCGCGCCTGTTTCCGCTGGGCGATTAAATCTTCGATTTCTTCGTTGGAGAGGCCGTCTGAAACCGCACCGCCTTGCAGGAACTCGGTCGGGTCGCGTTGCAGCAGGCCGATGATGCCGCCCAAGGCTTTCAGGCAGCCGGCGAGGTGTGCGTCGTTGGTTTTGTTCACTTCGCCTGCCAGTTCGAACAGTACGGCAACGGCTTCGACCGTACCGAAATCGTCGTTCATGGCGGCGTAGAAGCGGCGGGTGTAGTCGTTGGCATTTTCGGACAATTCGAACGCGGCGGCTGGGGTGTTTTTCAAAGTGGTGTACAGGCGGGTCAGTGCGCCTTTGGCGTCATCCAGATGCGCGTCGGAGTAGTTCAGCGGGCTGCGGTAGTGGGCACGCAGGATGAAGAAACGCACGACTTCGGGGTCGTATTGTTTCAATACTTCGCGGATGGTGAAGAAGTTGCCCAGCGATTTGGACATTTTTTCGCCGTCCACACGGATAAAGCCGTTGTGCAGCCAGTATTTGACGTGGCTGGCAATGCTTTGCCCGTGGTGGGTTTGCGCGTGGTCATGGCCGCAGGTATGCCCCGTCGCGCCGACGCTTTGGGCAATTTCGTTTTCATGGTGCGGGAACTGCAAATCCGCGCCGCCGCCATGAATGTCGAAAGTATCGCCGAACAGGTTTTCACTCATGGCAGAGCATTCGATGTGCCAGCCCGGACGGCCGTTGCCCCACGGGCTTTCCCATGCAGGTTCGCCTGCTTTCGCCGCTTTCCACAACACAAAATCAAGCGGATCGCGTTTGAAACCATCCACTTCCACGCGCTCGCCCGCTCGCAGGTCGTCCAGCGATTTACCCGATAATTGTCCGTAAGCGGCAAATTCGCGCACGGCGTAGTAAACGTCGCCGTTTGCAGCAGGATAAGCCTTGCCGTTTTGAATCAGGGTCTCAATCATGGCAATCATTTGCGGAATGTTTTCCGTCGCCTTCGGCTCGATGTCGGGACGCAATACGCCCAAAGCATCGGCATCTTCGTGCATAGCCTGAATGAAGCGCGCGGTCAGTTCGCCGATGGTTTCGCCGTTTTCAGCCGCACGGGCGATGATTTTGTCGTCGATGTCGGTAATGTTACGCACATAAGTGAGCGGATAACCGCACTCGCGCAGCCAGCGGGCAATCATGTCGAACACAACCATCACGCGGGCATGGCCTAAGTGACAGTAGTCGTAAACAGTCATGCCGCAAACGTACATACGCACGTTTTTAGGATCGATGGGGGTGAAGGGTTCTTTTTGACGGGTCAGGGTGTTGTAGATGGTTAGCATGGGATTTTCAATTTTTGTTTAAACGGGGGTAAATTATTTGGATTTTTTGTGCAAGCAGAATTCAAATACGTTTCGTTCTGGGCCATTATTAGTTGCATGTTCTTTTTTAACTATATAAGGCTGATGTTCATCTAATATAAACTCACCAATGTATCGGACATGAGCATTTAGTGTGTCATTGGCAAAGACACGGATGGCTTTTCCTGTCTGTTTATGATCCAAGAGAGCTTTATTCCCATTTATCATACGCTGATCACCACGTTGCCCTTCACCACAATAAAATAGAGTAGTTCCCTTCTCATCCCTGCGATCATAATAGCCGTGGTTTTCGCCTTTTTCTGGGTGAGTAAAAAGGAAGATATTGGGTGTTTTTGCCGAAGCAGCAATACCACTTTGTCTATTGCCGCCATATTGGTCATGCAATTCTGAACGTTTAATAATATCGTTTTCTTGTAAAGAGAAAGAATTGGAAGACATCTAGCTCTCCATTGATTAAAAAGGCTGCCTGAAATTTTTTATTCCGGCTTAAACACACCTGTATCCGTTTTAGGCTGCTGCTCGGCAATCTCGGTATTTGCCGCTGCCTGCTCCGCTTCGGTTTTTTCAGCTTCGATGCGTTTTTTCTCGGTCAGGTATTGGTTGATTTGGTGTACCAATTCCTGCGTGCCTTGGTGGGTCAGCGCGCTGATTTGGAAGAGGCGCGGGGTTTCCATGTCAAATTGGAAACGGTCGTCGGGTTTGGGGTAGTCCCAGCCGATGGCTTCTAGGAAAGCCGCAGTACGTTCTTGGGCTTCTTCTTCATCGAGCATGTCGAGTTTGTTCAGCACCAGCCAGCGCGGTTTGCCGTAGAGTTCTTCGTCGTATTTGCGCAATTCGTTGATGATGGCAAGGGCTTCCTCGGCGGGGTTGACGGTTTCGTCGAAGGGCGCTAAATCGACGACGTGCAGCAGCAGGCCGGTACGTGATAAGTGTTTGAGGAAGCGGTGTCCCAAGCCTGCGCCTTCTGCCGCGCCTTCAATCAGGCCGGGGATGTCTGCCATGACGAAGCTGTGGTTTTCGTCGATGCGCACGACGCCCAAGTTTGGATGCAGGGTGGTGAAGGGGTAGTTGGCGATTTTGGGGCGTGCGGCGGAGACGGCGGTAATCAGGGTGGATTTGCCGGCGTTGGGCATGCCTAATAAGCCGACATCGGCGAGGACTTTGAGTTCGAGTTGCAGGGAACGGGTTTCGCCTTCTTCGCCGGGCGTGGATTGTTTGGGCGCGCGGTTGACGGACGATTTGAAGTGGATGTTACCCAAGCCGCCTTTGCCGCCTTTGGCGAGACAGACGCGCTGGCCGTGGTGGGTGAGATCGGCGACGATTTCGTCGGTGTCGAGGTCGCGGATGAGGGTGCCAACAGGCATTTTGAGGACGATGTCGTCCGCCCCTGCGCCGTAGCGGTCGGAGCCGTGACCTTTTTCGCCGTTTTTGGCTTGGTAGCGTTTGACGAAGCGGTATTCGACGAGGGTGTTGGTGTTTTCGTCAGCTTCTGCCCACACGCTGCCGCCTTTGCCGCCGTCGCCACCGTCGGGACCGCCACGCGGTACGAATTTTTCGCGGCGGAAACTGGTTGCGCCATTACCGCCTTTGCCTGCGGCGACTTCGATTTTTGCTTCGTCGATGAATTTCATGGTGTTCTCTTGTATTTTGGGTTTCAGACGACCTTTTGTGTCGGAGGTCGTCTGAAAAAATGGGAATGGGGGATATTATAAGGGATATGGGGGATGTGCGCCCGTTTCTCTGTCCCGCTTGGTTTTTTGCCTGATGTTTTGTGAAAACAGCCGTCCTGAAATCGCGGTTTCGGACGGCTGTTTGCTTTTTTGGGATTATTTGGCAGTTTTTTGTTCTTCGCGTACTCTGTCTGCAAGCAGGTCTATGGTTTTCATACCGGATTCCCAGTCGGCAAATTCGACTTTGTATTTGCCGCCAACAATGACGGTGGGCGTGCCGTCAATTTTGTAGGTGTTAGTCAGCTCTGCCATTTTGTCTGCGCGGGTTTGGCTTTCGGGGGATTCGTAGGCGGCGAGGACTTTTTTGCCGTCAAAAGCGGTTTGCTCGTTCAACCATTTTTTGAGAGTTTCAGGGTCTTGCAGTTTGACTTTCTGATTAACCATAGCATCAAAGATATGGCTGTTTGCAATGTCTTTGGTGTCTGCGACCGCCATATCGACGGCGGCAGCAAGGCGCGCCAACGGTTTCATCTCATCGCCCCAAACAACGTGTTCAGTACGAAGGTAGGTGTCGTCTTTGAAGGTTTTGACGTGTTTGCTCAAAACGGGTTCGAGGTGGGCGCAGTGTGGACAGAAGTAGCCGAAAAATTCGAGGACTTCGACTTTACCTGCCTGCTGTTGGGGAATAGGCGTGCTGAGTGTGGTGTAGTTAAGCCCCTCAACTAAAGCGACAGGCGCAGCGGAGGCTGCTGAAGCCGCAGGCGCACTGTCGGCGGGGACGCTGGTTTGGACTTTGTTGTCGCAGGCGGTCAGGGCCAGCAGAGCAGCAGCAAGGGTAAGGGTTTTCAGTTTCATGTTTACTCCGTGATTTTCAGTCTAATATGGGATTTTATTGTATTTTTACAGTTTGATATATGGTTTGATGCGAAAAAGACGGTTTCATATGAAGAAAGGATGGTTTCAGACGACCTTTGAAAAATAGGGATTTAGTGCAAATTTACCGTCTGCAGGTACTGGCTTTCAGTATTTTTAAACTGAGAATCTTGAGCAAAAGTATCAAACTGCGAATAGTTTGAAGAAATCGGCGGATTCGGATTTGAAGTGCAACACTTGCCGCATACTGGCCTTTTTCTGTTATGGAAAGTTGCACTTCAAATTCGAATCCAAGGTCGTCTGAAAATCCGTCCATGCATTGCTACTATTTGTAAGATGCAATAGGTTTGCGCTTTTATGACAACAATTCAATTCCACGAAACAACTGAATAAAGAAAATATCAATACAACCTACTTTATAAAAAAGCCTGAACATATTTTCGATGTTCAGGCTTTTGATATTTGGCTCCCCGACCTGGGCTCGAACCAGGGACCTGCGGATTAACAGTCCGTCGCTCTACCGACTGAGCTATCGGGGAATTAGAAGGGGGAATTCTATCTTAAAAAAAACAAGAAGTCAAGAATTAATCCCCTATTATCATTAATGATATGATTTATATGCGGTTTTATAAAATTTCTGCAATATGTTTAGCAGCACGTTTAGCATCCAGCAAGATCAAACCCAGCTTACCGCTTTCCTTCGCCATCAGTGCCAATACTGCATTATCACCTGCTTGACTCAACAGAATATAACCTGTTTTACCTTTGACCATCACTTGATCCAACTCACCACATGCCAGCTCATGCACTGAACGGTTGCCCAATGCCAACAATGTTGCAGACATAGCACCAACTCTGTCCGCATTCAAATGTGATGGAAGCATTGTAGCAATTGGCAAACCATCAGTCGATATTACAGCTGAAGCTGTAATATCGGGAGAAGTATTATTTAAATCACTCAACACAGAGATTAATAATTGTTGCATATTTATTCCATTCTCAAATTATAACTTTAGTTATATAGTTTGCTGGCGGCTACCATATCTGTGGTACAACACTTTAACCAGTGTCACAAACGCCTCTTTATTTAAGTCAGGCATACCACCTATAACTAGAATCAGCTTAGTTTCACCAATATACAATGGGAAAAATGTTAACTCGCTCTGACCAGAAGGATCACAAATCCCCCATGCACTATTATTGATATGCAAATTGTTACGAATCAGCAGACGATGACCATCTTCCATCTTAGCCACTTCGCTTGCCAACAGGCCCAACTCTTCAGCAGCTTCATGATGAAAATTAGCATTGGCAAAATACAGGCCATTCTCATCAGCCAGCAAAGCTTTACCTGAATTAGACAACTGCTCTAACAATTCCGGTAACTGCTCATCTGTTAAATGAATATCTTCGTTACTAATATTTTCATCACCATATAAAAACTCTAAACGTTGCAAACGGTACAACAAGTTTAAAGCCGTATTGATATCACTAGTATCAGCCCAAGCTAGAATTTTTTCGCTACTAATGACCTCTGACGGGTTTGCACGCAATAAGCTATATAGCAATGTTCTACTTGCGCTTGGTGTATCGCTGGTTACTGCATAATAAGCACCAGCAGGTGTAATTCTGGGATATAAATTTGATTGCAAAGAAAGTGTTGATTCCATTTTATACCTCTAAACCCGGATCAATTGAGAACAACATTGCGCTAACCAATTGTTTGACATCATCTTCTCTACGAGCATCAATCTCAAAAACCGGTACATTAAAATTATTTTGTGCTAAATATTTCTGATATACATCAACGCTTGGCAATGAACGAATATCCATTTTGGTAACGCCTACTACTAATGGCGCTGTTTTCAATAATTCTCGGAATGCTTCCAAGAAGAATTGCAAATCCTTCAATGGGTTTGTTCGTGTATTATCCAAAAGCAATACCAATCCCATACTACCCTGGCTTAGAATTTCCCACATAAAGTTAAAACGTTCTTGCCCCGGTGTACCATATAAATGAACTTTGACTTCTTCATCCAAATGGATCACACCATAATCCATTGCTACGGTGGTATACCCCTTACGAACCAGCGTCATATCTGATGCAGATGCATCTGTTTGTACAGGCGGCTCATCTGATAACGCAGAAATTGCTGTTGTTTTACCTACTCCAACCGGACCGGTAAAGATAATTTTATTTTCTTTCATTACATGTCCTTTTTAGCGTTTTCCCAATAATTTACGCATTAAGCGCTGTAACAAACCGCGTGGCTGCTCTTGCGAAGGACCTGCCACTTTTTCTGCATCCTTAACCATCTGACTATCAGGCACATCGCTATTAACACTAATATGTTCAGAAATATTGGCATGCTGATTAGCTTGATTCGGAGCATATTCGCTATCCGTTGCCAAAAAGCCTGTTACAGAGGTTGCCGCCAAATAATTCAAGATATCCGGCATTTCCAAAGGCATAACTTTATAGAGGATATTTAAGTTGACTGATGTTTTAGTTAAAAACGCAGATAACCTCATAGACTCTGGAACCGGAGCAAGCCTGGTCAAATTAGGCCAACGCTTTAAAGTGAAAATCGTTTGAGGAGTCATCGGATAAATCAATCTTCCCTGAGCAGTCCAAATTGCCATCTGCCACAAACAAGACATAATCGTTACTTTGGCTTTTTCTTTCCACTGGGGATTATCCGGCACGACTTTGCATACAACAGATAAATTGTCATTCTTACAAAGCCCTTCTAACTCATGGGCGTTGACTGTCAGCAATACCCTTTGAATACTTGGGAAAACGATTAATACCGGTTTACCCTCATGTAAAACGGCAATATCCTGATGGCCTTGACTGGCAAACTTCAAGGCACCAAGCAATCCTTTATTCGGATTAAAGCGACGAATAGTAGCCTTTCTACTTTCGTTACCGTTTTGCGCTCCTTCTTGTACTTCTGCCTTTTGAGCCGAAGCATCAAAAATATTCCCGCCCTGCGCCAAACTTCTCAAAATCGGGAATAAGGTATCGAATTTAACCGGCTTAGCCAAATACGGCGTTGTAACAGATGGCTCTTGCGAACAAAACATCGCAATAGGAATATCAGGGTATTTGATTTTAAGCGTTTTCCAAGTTTCAATGCCCTCAGCAGTATCAGTATCTACCAATACTAAATCTGGTATTTCATCTGAATCTGAGTCAAGAATCTGATAGTTCGTCGTATTGTGCATTTTAAAGGCCATACGGAAAACGGCTTCTTGCTGCTCGCTCATATCGCGCAGCATAATCCGTATGGTTTTGATTTTAGGTAACAGATTATCCATCATGGTACTCTCTAATTATTTTATTTTTTTGAATGTTGATTTACATGTTGCAGCAAACGGCTCATTGCCAATACCACTTCTTCCGGAAGGCTGACAACGCGTTCACGCAATAAGCGCAAGAATTGTTCCAGACGCGCCCAATCCTCTACTCTTTCGTAAAGATCGAACAGCATCACATACAATTGAGATTCTTGCGGGTACTGTAAAACAGCTTGTTCCAAAGTACCTATGGCCAAATCCAACTGACCGTACATCAGTAAAGATTCAACTTCTTTCAGTGCTTCATCTGCAGGAGAGGCGTTGACGCTAATGATAGAAGAATCTTTTTGTACCAGTTCGCGATATTTAGCTTTCATTTGAAGAGAAGTAGGTCGGATATAACCCCTTTCCAAACCAATTTCTCTGATTTTATTTTCGTTAGGTCCTTTCTCCAAATCATCAAATACTTCATGATAACCAAGGCTATATCCCCAACCCAGCATGCGTTCTTTCACTTGGCGGCCATACTGACCCAATGAGTGGTACAACTTCCACAAGTGTTTAGCAAACTGACTGATTTCTTCATGCTGATAGTCAAGTTTTAATGCATCGATGATAAGGCTTGCCGGCTTAGAAGAGCTTTGAATGGCACGGTTATATTGTTGAACGGCAGTTTCATAGCCTACTTTATCTTTTAAGATTTTGGCACTTTGTTCAGGTTTAACAAATCCGATAACGGCTCCCATTTCTTCCGGAGTAATATCGGTAAACTCTTTCTTGCCCAATACGATAGCAGCGCGTTTGGAAACGCCAGGGGCGTGATTAGCGCCTGCATTGTCATTAGTCATCGCAGGAGCGGATGTCGAAGCCTCTTCCAAATCAGGTTGCTCTCCGATTTGGCGCTCGATTTCCTGCATGCTCCATCCCAAACGGTTTTCTGCCAATACGCGTAACGGCAAATGCGTCTGATCGGACATCAAGCCGGCTTTAACGTACTCAGCCAGACTTTCTTCAGACAAGACAGAGCCATGACGCTCTAAGGCGTCTGTCAGCATATCGATATTGCCAACACGCAGACTCAGCCCGACAAGCTCATGTACTAATTTTTCAGGAGCCCCATCGTTTAGGCCATTCAAATAACCCGCCAAAGATTCGGCAGCCTTACTCTCATAACCAAATTGCTTATATACTTGATATTCCGTCAGTGGGTCGACTTCTTGTGCAGATACAGACGTAGTTGAACCGGCAGAACCACTGCCTCCCCATTCCCAATCTTGTTGATCCGGATCGGAAACGGATTGATTGACCTGATCAACCCAATCTGGACTTCCCCCTTCAATACTTTCTTGATTTGGGTGATGGTTTTTTTTGGATGATGCTTTAGCTGCTTTTGTCGTCTTTTTAGTTTTAGCTGTGCCCTTCTGTTTATAAAAAATAAACAGCAGCACCATAAACAAAAGCACTAGCAATATGATTAAAAGTGGATTTTTCAAGAACACCTCCCGATACTGTGGTGCGGCAAATAAAACTACATATATTTTGATGTCCGGCATTTATGGAAACAGCCGAATCATCTATTCCCCAATTGAATTATGATAACATGATTCAACCAATAATTACATTAAAAACCATTTGTCAGACACTCCCACTATCGGATTTACAACTCAAACACGCCGATGGATTCGACATGAGAAGTTTGTGCAAACATATTCATAATGCCTGCAGATTTGAAGTTGTAACCCTTATTTACCAATACTTCCGCGTCACGTGCAAAGGTTGAAGGATTACATGAAACATATACGATTTTTTTCGGCAGGTATGGTGTATGTAGCGATTTGACAACAGCATAAGCACCACTCCTGGGCGGATCGAGCAACATTTTGTCGAATACCCCCCATGAGACTACCGTCTGCTCATCTGTCTCAAACAAATCTGCCACCTCAAACGACGCATATTTTACACAACTGTTTCGAAGAGCGTTTTGCCTGGCACGCAAAACAAGGGAATCCAATCCCTCAATACCCGTTACTGACGCACCGCTCTTTGCCATAGGAAGGCTGAAATTACCCAACCCGCAAAACAAATCTGCCACCCTGTCATTAGGCTGTATATCCAACAGGCGCAAAGCCCTGCTGATCATTACAGCATTCAAGTCCGCATTAATCTGCGTAAAATCACCCGGCTGATAAGGCATCTCTATCGAAAATTCAGGCAAACCGTATTTCAATTCGGGCAAATCTTTAGGGTACAGTGCAGTTGACGGCTCGCGCCCATATTGAAACCAAACCTGCCAAACTTGCTTTACCCCACCTGATATCTTATCAAACCATGTCTCAATTTGCTTCAAAGAGTAGCCAGACGGTTTTTTTATGAAACAAATGTTCAAAACAACCAATGCACGGCTATTAAAAAACTCTACAAATCGGACTGCCGCCCCGCCATCAGTCAGTGTTTGCAACAACAATTTCACCATAGGTAAAACATCTGAAATATGCTTAGGCAACACCTGACATGTTTCAATATCGACCACTTCATTCGTTTTTTTCGCCTGAAAACCCATTTTCAGACGACCCTTCTTATCGACTGAGACACTCAACCGTGCCCTATCCCGATAATGCCAAGCCGAACCATAAATAGGCGGAAGAATCTGTTCCGGTCTGACTCTGCCGATACGCTCGAGCTGTTCTTCCAAAATACGTTGCTTCAATGCAACTTGAGCGGTTGGAGACACATGTTGCAACGAGCAACCGCCACATGTCTCATAATAACCACACGCAGGTCGGACTCGTTCAACCGACTCTTTTAATACTTCTACTGTCTCTGCTTCGCTGAACTGTTTCTTCTCCCTCAGCACCCGAAACGACACTTTCTCAGTAGGCAGCGCACCTTTAATAAAGACAGTTTTGCCATGTACTCTGGCAACGCCGCGCCCCTCATAATCCAAAGAAAAAACATCAGCCACGCCGTCAAAACATTTCGTATCAGCCATCACTTATCCACTCGACACCCGGTTTATCTTTTCAGACGACCCCAATCCATGCCTGCCACTCAAACCGGCAAGCAACCGAAAGGGCATATTTTCGCACAAAAAAATACAGATTCAGGTATGATTTCCCAAAATCTTCTTTTCATTTATTACAAGTATTACGACACATGAAAAAAACCATTTTCGGCCTGACCGCTGCCTTCTTCGTTACCGCCGCCTCAGCCAACACACCCATCCCGGACGTCTCTCCCGTTTCCGAAGGTCAGCACGTCGTCATCAATATTCCGCAACAACGCTTATTCTTATATACAGACGGCAAACTGACCAAAATCTATCCTGTCGCCGTCGGCAAGGCCATGACCCAAACCACATTGGGCGAACACAAAATCGGTGCAAAAGCCTTCAATCCGACTTGGCACATCCCTAAATCCATCCAAAAAGAACGTGGCGACGGCGTCAAAAGCGTACCAGCAGGCCCTAACAATCCGCTCGGTCCTGTTTTTGTCCGTCTCGGTGATCCCAAACTCGGTTTAGGCATTCATGGCACTAATGCCCCTGCCAGCGTACCGGGCGTCCGCAGTCACGGCTGCGTTCGCATGAAGTCTCCGGATGCACTGGAATTTGCTAAAACAATCGCCTCCGGCGCTCCCGCCTCCGTCATCTACCAAATGGCCAGCCTCAACGAAGATGCCAACCAAAACCTTTGGCTGGCTGCATACCAAGACCCATACGGCAAAAAAAATCTGGATACTGCCGTCTTGAAGAAAAGTATTGCCGCTTGGGCAAAAGCACACGGTAAAACCATTAATCCGGCTAAAGTAGACGCTATTTTAAAAAACCGCACCGGTGCTGCTAACTGTCTGACCTGTGCCAAAGGCGTCAAACTCAAAACCCCGTTGAAATCACTCGCCTGGACGAGCGGCTCCAGCGCTTTCAGCAAACCTAAAATTGCGCCTAAGCCTGCTCCGGTCAAAGATGTGGTTCTGCCTAAAGGTACTGAAATCGAAGTCGAAGCTGACGATACACCCGCTTCCGCACCAAACCAAAGCGTTCGTCCTGAAGCAAATCCGGCAAAACTGTACAACGCCCCCGCCAGCACGCCGAGCTATCCGAAATATGACATCCCCGAAGGCAGCGAGCCGACAGGAGTGTTGTTCTAAAAACAAAGGAATTTTCCGAATGCAAAGGTCGTCTGAAATTCAGCTCCCTAACAATATAGGAGCCGACAAATTTCAGACGACCTTTTTCATCCAATATCGTTCACATCCTTACAATCAAACCACCCGCGCTCCCTTTTTTCCCAACAACCGCTTTACCAAACTAAATGCCAACTGCTTTTCAGTATCAGGAAAACAATCCAGCCCGATACACCGCTATTGTATAGTGGATTAACTTTAAATCAGGACAAAGCGACGAAGCCGCAGACA
>NZ_KV800968.1:16730-19594 GCF_001810355.1 Neisseria sp. HMSC074B07
CGCCGTAATGGTTTAAAGTTAATCCACTATAAATTAGCGGCTTTCCGCCCATCGTCAGGGCTTTAGGAAATCACCGCGTTATTAACGCCACGCGGCGACAAACTCATTCCAATGCTGCTTGTCCTGAGCCTGTCCGGTCAGGTAATGCTTCAGCCGTTTGACTTCCACTTCATACTCGTCCGCATCCAAAGCGCCGCTCATCAGGCGGAAGCGTAGGAACATTAAATAAGTGTTTGCCGCATCGGTTTCGCAATAATCGCGGATGTCTTTCAGACGACCTGCGTGGAACGCCTCCCAAACTTTGCTGCCATCCATGCCCAGTTTGCCGGGGAAGCCGCAAAGTTTCGCCATATCGTCCAGCGGCACATTGGCACGCGGCTGGTACAGGGCGAGCAGATCCATCAGGTCGCAATGGCGGTTGTGGTAGCGGCTGATGTAGTTGTTCCACTTGAAATCACGGCTGTCGCCGAAATCGCCCTCGCCCATGTCCCAATAACGCGCCGCTGCAATGCCGTGTATCAGCGCGCGGTAATGCAGGACGGGAAGGTCGAAGCCGCCGCCGTTCCAACTGACCAATTGCGGCGTATGGCTTTCGATAAGGTCGAAAAACTTGGCGATCATTTCCTCTTCGCTGTCGTGCATTTCGCCTATGGTGCCGACGTGGATTTTGTCCTGCCCCCAGCGCATACAGCAGGAAATGGCGACTACTTGGTGTAAGTGGTGCTGCATAAAGTCAGAGCCGTTTTGGGCGCGGCGTTTCTGCTGGGCAAACAAGACCACCTCGTCGTCCGGCAAAGAGGCAGGCAGGTCGTACAACAGGCGGATGCCGTTCACATCAGGCACGGTTTCAATATCGAAAGCCAAAATCGGGGTCATGGGTGACTCCTCAAATTGAATCAAAACAGATTAAAACAGACAACAGGATAACGGCATTGTGGCATGTTTCCGCATTTATTGACAGTCAAATCACACCGCCGCCCCACCATTCCATCTGCCTGTACACCTACCCAAAACACCGTCAAAACAGTAAAATCCCCCTTTTATCCCAATCCGAAACATAAGCCATGCTCACCTTCCAACAAATCATCTTCAAACTGCAAACATTCTGGGCAGACAAAGGCTGCACCGTCATCCAACCTTTCGACATGGAAGTCGGCGCCGGTACTTCCCACCCCGCCACCTGCCTGCGCGCGCTCGGTCCCGAGCCTTGGTTTGCCGCCTACGTCCAACCCAGCCGCCGCCCCAAAGACGGCCGCTACGGCGACAATCCCAACCGCCTACAACACTATTACCAATTCCAAGTCGCCCTCAAACCCGCGCCCGCCAATATCCAAGACCTCTATCTCGATTCCCTGCGCGAATTGGGCATCGACCCCAAAGTCCACGACATCCGTTTCGTTGAAGACGACTGGGAAAACCCCACCCTCGGTGCATGGGGCTTGGGCTGGGAAGTCTGGCTCAACGGCATGGAAGTGACCCAGTTCACCTACTTCCAACAAGTCGGCGGTATCGACTGCACGCCTGTACTCGGCGAAATCACCTACGGCATCGAACGCTTGGCGATGTACCTGCAAGGCGTAGAAAACGTCTATGACCTCGTTTGGGCAAAAACGCTCGACGGCAACACCGTCACCTACGGCGACGTGTACCACCAAAACGAAGTCGAACAATCCACCTACAACTTCGAATACAGCGATGCCGACTGGCTGCTGCGCCAATTCAACGACTACGAAGCGCAAGCCAAACGCCTGCTCGCCGAAGAAAACGCCAGCCTCTCCCTGCCCGCCTACGAGCTGGTCCTCAAAGCCGGACACACCTTCAACCTCTTAGACGCACGCGGCGCCATTTCTGTGACCGAACGCGCCACCTACATCGGCCGCATCCGCGCCCTCAGCCGCACCGTGGCGCAGAAATACGTCGAAAGCCGCGAAGCATTGGGCTTCCCTTTAATTAAATCAAAATCCTAATAGGTGTTGATATGTTCCGCAAAACGCTTGCTGCCGCAACACTGGCCCTCGTTTTTTCTGCAACTGCTCAGGCTGCGCCTTTATCGTTTAAAGACAAAATATTGGAAGCCAAATCCTGTTCCGGCAAAAACAGTGAAGGCAAACCCCTTTGCCATCAACTTACTGTCGGCTATCCGATTACCGGCGATAAACATTTGGATGACTGGGTCAGAAAACAAATGGGGGGCAAACTGCCTACGCAGAAATCGGTTCAGACGACCTTAATACGCGACAAAGACGTAAAGGAGACCAATCGGGAAAATAGGAAACTCGGCAAAGATGATGGCTCTCCTTGTGCGTTGGACTATGTGGATACGTTAGAACTAGAAGGCTATACGCCCAACTATGCCGTTTTCGGACAAGAAGACTGGGAATATACCTGTGGCGCACACGGAAACGGCGTGCACACGCTGATGGTGTTGAAACGCGGCATTGCCAATCCGAAGCCGCTTAAATTGGATGATATCCTGTTGCCCGGACAAAAAGCAAAGCTGACGCATCTGATTAAAGAAGCCTATGTCAAATACCTGAAGGAAAATAGTGATGACACCGAAGAAGAAGCACGTGATTACATTAGTGGATACAATAGTGACAAATTTTCCGCTACGGAAAACTGGCGTTTCGATAAAAACGGCTTGACTTTCCTGTATCAAAGTTACGAAATCGGGGCATATGTTTTAGGCAGACCTGAGTTTACTATCCCCACTAAGGATTTACAGGGAATTGTGAAACCTGAAATCTTGAAGGAAACGGAGCATTTCATACAACCTAAAAAATAATTTAGGAACCGGTGCAGATTATCTCCCCTTAGCTTCTGACCGATTCAAGTATAGTGGATTAACTTTAAACCAGTACGGC
>NZ_KV800968.1:19694-21768 GCF_001810355.1 Neisseria sp. HMSC074B07
CTTGTCCTGATTTAAATTTAATCCACTATATTTGCAGTTAATCGTCAAAAAAGGTCGTCTGAAAACCTAATTTGGTTTTCAGACGACCTTTCAATTTTGGCAAATCAAGCCTGACGGCTTATCGTTTGCCACACGCCGTAAGCGTTTATTTGAACCACCGCGACAGCGCCGGAATCCGCGACAGCAAAGCCGTATCCAAAATCCAAATCACGGCGATGGCGGCGATGGCGGTCGGGAACAACACTGCTACGATCAAAAGCGGCACAGCCATTGCCCACCATACCGGCAGCTCGATTTTCTGCGCCGGAGGAACCAGTCCGCCCGCTTTGGACGGGCGGCGTTTCCACCACATCACGCAGCCGCTGACGCAGATGAAAATCACCGCCAGGCAGAACAAGACGTTCGCCAGCACGCTCCACCAGCCCAGCGTCCCCATGTGCAGCGCGATGCTGGCCGCCATGAATTTGCCGAAGAAGTTGTAATCATCGAAACGGATGTCGGCCAGGATTTTGCCGCTGTATTGGTCGATGTGCACCGTGCGGTCGGCGGTCGGGCTGACCATGTCGTAGCTCATCGAATCCTGCGACAGCGTCCACACGCCCGTTTCGCCTTTGGGCAGGTTGAGCTGGTAGCGGCCTTTGAAACCGATTTCGCGGGCGAAGCGGTCAACCGTTTCCAAGGTCATCGGTTCGCTCGGATTGATGCCGTTTTCGCCCTTCGTCGTACCGGAAACAGGCATGGGCGTGAGTTCCAGAATCCACGGTACTTCTTTGGTTTTGCCGTCGTTCAACACATCGCCGTGGGTCGGCACGACGGATACGGGGTTCGGTTCGACCCCCCATTTGCCGGCGGGGAACTGGCTCCAAGACTGAACGAACTTACCGCCCCAAATGCCCGCCCAAGCAACACCAGACAGGCAGAACAGCAATAAAATCAAAGAAACCCAAGTGCCGAATGCGCCGTGCATGCTGCGCCACCACGAGCGTCCTTTGCCCGTTTGCGGCACAAGCATGGATTTCAGGCTGCGCTGTTTCGCCCACCACAAATAAATCCCCGTAATCATCATCAGGATGGTCAGCGACGCGGCGGTTTCTATCAGATAATCGCCCGCCGTGCCGAACATCATATCGCCGTGGATTCCATCCATCGTGTGATACCAGCCCTCATTGCGCGGCATGGAACTGACGACTTTTGCCGTGTAAGGATCGACGGCGACCATGGTCGCTTTGTCGTCGTTGTTCACGCGGAACACGGCAACCATATCGTCGGCGCGCGGCGCGATATATTGCACCACCGAAGCGGTTTCAGGGTTCACAGACTGCCGCGCCGCTTCCGCCTGCGCCGACAAAGGCTGCACCTGGGCCTGCGGGGTAACGTGTATGCGCTCGCCCTCTTTACCGGTGATGTTGGCGAATAGAAGCATGCCCAGACCTGTTACGGCAAGCAGGGTCAGAAAGGGCGCGACCAATAGCCCGAAATAAAAATGCCACCGCCACACGGTCAGGTAGCGGCGGTTGGCCTGTTGGTCGGGATGGAGAGTAGGTTTGGTTGTGTCCATAAATTCTCTCTTTTGTTTTGAGTGGATGGAGATAAAGCGCCAAGTTCCTGCCTTGCATTTTTATATTGGATTAACTTTAAACCAGTACGGCGTTGCCTCGCCTTGCCCTGATTTAAAGTTAATCCACTATATTCCAATCCACCGAGAAAAATAGCAATCGAAAAGACGCATCGCCGCCATTCTTCGCATAACGGTCTTAAATTGGATATTGGCAGATTCAGAATCAGATTGAACCTGACAACAATAATAGACCAGATAAACTAATACTTTATAAGTATAATCAATTTTTCGGATATTAACAATTTTTGAAAATAAAGCCGTAGTGAAAGACAATACCTCAGAAAGAGACCATCGAGAAGAAGAATAGTTTGAAATAAAGACAGGCTTATAACGGACTTTCACACAGCAAAAATCATCTCCAAGCCTCAAGTCCGCTCAAAAACACGCCAAATTTCCATCCATATCCAATAAATACCGCCAAACCCGTTTTATGACAAAGGTCGTCTGAATAAACTA
>NZ_KV800968.1:21868-22941 GCF_001810355.1 Neisseria sp. HMSC074B07
GGCCGCTATCAATTGCGCCTGCCGTCCCAACGCCATCACGGCAGTACATCCATTGATTACAATGGCTGGAGCGTGATGGTTATGTTTAACGATTGGGATAGGAATTTTAAGAATATTGATAGGTTTAAACGTAGTGGACAATTTGGAACCGATATTGTCGTCGATACCCGTACCCTGATTCCGGGACAGGCGATGATGCAGGTAATACGTAGCAACTTTCATTGGGAGCACAGTATTACAATAAAAGAAAAAGGCATGCCCTACGAAGCCTATTTGTATTTTAAACTGGCTGATAATGATGCCTATATCGTGCGTAGCTATTTCTACATCCCCGCCGAGAACGGTAAAGCCCCTGCCAACTGGAAAGCCCAAGAAAAAGAAGCGATAAACAGCATAGAGAAAAAATTCCGTCAAGATTTCATCAACGGTTTGAAGACAAGACAGGAGTTTGAAGTACCGAACCGACACGGAATTTGCCTGATAGGCGGTTTTATCGCGGACGACGGCAAAAAACCGTTTGAAGTCCATAGCACCGTCGAATTTGCCAAGCAACACGATATGAGTCTGGAAATCATGCACGGCGACGTGTTGAAAGCGGGCGAGCCGACGCTGCTGCAACGTAAGGTAAATCTGGGGAAAGGTGCAATGGTTAAAGCCTTAACCCGCACCATCCGCCAAGGCAAACGCACCATCAACGGCATGTCGGGTGAGGAAAAATTGGTGAAATGGGGCGGCAACAAATATATGTTCTTTTGGGAACGCGACGGCGGTAATCCGCGCATCATGATGCAGTTTGGCGCGGAAAGGAAAGACGGGACGAAGCGCAGCGAAGCCGAAGTCCTTGCGATTTGGGATACGGTTTTGCCGACTTTGAAACCTGTGAAGCAATAGCGATGGAAAGGTCGTCTGAAAATGCAGCTTCCATGGTATAGTCAATTAAAAACAAAATAGTACAATACTCAACTTTGAAGGTCTAACCATGGCATACTCTGCGGACTTAAGAAACAAAGCTTTAAACTTTTACGAACAATGCAAAAATATCAGCCAAACCGCAGCAACGTTTAACTTGTCAA